>CAVEBK010000111.1:0-2242 GCA_963613915.1 uncultured Collinsella sp. | reverse complement strand
ATATAATGTAAAAATATTAGAATTATATTAAAAATAAAATATAAACATAATTACGCAAAAAAAATCAAAATTTAAAAACAGGGACAGTATATGTCTCTCTAAATCCTTTATAATAAAATTAAATGGAGGTTTTTGTGAAAATTATTCATACAGCAGACTGGCATCTTGGAAACAGAATGCACGACATTGACCGCAGCGAAGAAGTAATGGAATTTTTAAAGTGGCTCAAAAAGCAGATTATAAATCAAAATGCCCGGGCTTTAATTATTGCAGGCGACATTTTTGACACGGCAAATCCTCCGACAGACGCAAGAACTTGCTATCACGATTTTTTAGCTTCTCTTCTGGGAACGTGTTGTAAAAATGTAATAATAATCGGTGGAAATCATGATTCAGGTGCTTTGCTTGATTCAGAAAAACAGATTTTGCAAAGGCTGAACATTCATGTTATTGGTTCAATTGCAAATATCGAAGTAAAAGATCTTGTCTTTGAACTTTACGATGACTGCAAAAATCCATGCGCTGTTTGTGCTGCAGTTCCTTTTGTAAGGGAAGGGGAGCTCCGGCATTTTTTTGATGACAACAAAATGGACGGCACTTTCAGCGACCAGGCTTATGGAATCCTTTACAAAAAAGTTTACGAAGAAGCAGAAAAAATCCGTGCCGGCAGAAATATTCCATTAATTGCAACAGGCCATCTTTATGCAGCCGACCTCGAAGGCAGATTTGAAGGAATTTCCGGGGAAATTGTCTGCGATGACGGCAGAAAAAAACTTGATGTTGTTGGGAAACTCGGTTCAGTCCATGCAGGAATTTTTCCAGAGCAGTTTGACTACGTTGCCTTAGGACATGTCCATTATTCAACTATGGTTGCAAAAAACGAAAAAATCCGTTATTCAGGTTCACCTTTTGTAATGGGATTTGAAGAAGCTTCCATTCCAAGAAATATTTTGTGCGCCGATGTTGAAAAACAAAAACTTTCCGTTCAAAAAATAAAAATTCCTCAGGTTTTTGAATACAGACGTCTAAACGGCGATTATGCAACGATTCGTTCTCTGCTCGAAAATTACAGGCAAAAAACAGACAGAACAAAAACATTCCTTGAACTTTATTACAAACGCGAAGAAGGAATAAATATTTACGATCAGCTTGAAGATCTTTTATCGGAACTGGAAGAAAAAAATGTTTATGTCGTAAGCCGGCGGGTTCAGGAAAGTGGACTTTCCGGAGAATTTCTATCGAATGAATATGACATGGATGAATTGTCGGCCCTTGCTCCAGAAAAAATTTTTGAAAATCTTATTCTTTCAAAAGTAAAGATTGAAACTGCAGGCAAAACATCAGAAGAAATTCAAACTGAGCAGAAAAAAATTCTGGAAGTTTATATGCCTTTATTTATGGAAAGTTTTGGAGAATTTGAAAATTCAACTGGCGAAGGAAAACTGTAACAAAAAGGAGAGAATGAAAAAATGAGAATCCTTAAAATCGAAATTGAAAATATAAATTCCTTAAAAGGCTACTGGTGCATAGATTTTACAAACCCGGATTATAAAAAAAATCACGATTTATTTGTAATCAGCGGAGAAACAGGAGCCGGAAAAACCACAATTCTTGATGCAATTACACTTTCTCTTTACGGGCGCACTCCAAGACAGTCAAGTTTTGGAAAAGAAAATGAAGTAATGACAAGGCACACAGCCACCTGCATGGCGCGGGTTACTTTTTTATGCAAAAAAGGAAAATTTGAATCTGAATTTCATCAGTCGCGGACATACGGAAAAGTCGACGGAAATCTTTCGAAAGCCTACGGAATTGTTACTGAACTTTCGGAATCCGGAGAAAAAATCAAAACTTCGGGGCAGGTTTCAATAACTGAACTCGGCAAAAAAAATTCAGAAATAATTCAACTTGGATATGAAGAATTCTGTCGTTCAATAATGCTTGCTCAGGGACAGTTTGATTCTTTTATAAACGGAAAATCCGGAGAACGGGCTGAAATTCTTGCAAAACTCAACGGAACTCAAAAATACAGGGCATTTGCTTCGGGGCTCTGGAAAAAAGCAAAGGAAAACATAGAAGAATTCAATAAACTTAAAGAAAAACGCGACGAAATTCAGATTTTCCCGGAAGAAAAAATTGAAGAACTTTCGCAGGAAGTAAAAAAATTAAATGAGGAAACTGAAGAAAAGCGAAGGAAAACTGTAACAATAATTGACGAACTTAAGTGGCTTAGTGATTTGGC
>CAVEBK010000110.1:0-2346 GCA_963613915.1 uncultured Collinsella sp. | reverse complement strand
CTTTTACATAAACATCAAAGCGAATTCCTCGGGAAACAAAGTCTGTCTTAAACTGCTTCTCGAATTGTGGTCTTTCGAGCCGGTCAATTTTTATGTCGAGAAGAAGTTCTAACAGTTCTTTTGCTACATCAGGATTTTCTTCCATCACTTTACAGAAAATAAAGTTATTAGCGAGAGTTAAATCTTCCCATTTTTTTGCGACCTCCTGTCGCGACAAGAAACTTCGTTTCTTGCGGTCACTAGAGTTTAGCGCCGTCCTTGGCGCCAATTACAGAAAGTTGTTTTTTTGCCGGTAAATTATGCTCCGAAATTCTTCTGAAAAATAATTTCTCTCGACATTTATATAAATGGTACTAAATGTGCATTTTTACACATTTTTAGAGACGAAAATTAATTTTTTTTGTTACAAAAATGATTCCTTGCATTTTCGCGTTTTGTTGGGTCGCCATCCATGGCGCAAAATTGTTAAAAAGCAGGCGTTGCGGGCGGCGTTTGAGCCCGCAGAGGGGGGAGCGGAAAACACGCTTTGCGTGGTTGGAGCGCGGGGGGAGACTTCCCCCTCCTGAAAAAAAATTACTTTGTTTTTTCTTTTAACACGGGCAGGCGGCAATAGACAAAGAGCAGCTGGGCACACATTACGCACCAGATTAGCGGTTCACACAAAATTACGCCCCACATTCCTAAACGTGGAATAATTATGCATGTAAAGGCGATTTTTCCGGCAAGTTCAATCAGACTCGAAATTAACGGAAGCAGTTTTTGGCCAAGTCCCTGCAAGGCATTCCGTGTAATTATTAATGCTCCAAGAATTGCGTAAAATGGAATCGTAAACAGTATGTATTTTTTTGCATAAGACAGGAGTATCTGATTTGTTGAATTTGTCATAAAGCGGATCAGTTTTTCTGTTAAAAACCACGCCGGAACAAAAAGCATTAACATCCAGACTGCAGTAATTAAAATTGCAATCTTTACTCCTTTTTTTATGCGGTCAATTTTATTTGCTCCGTAATTCTGCGAAACAAAGGTTGAAGAAGCTAAACCGAGCGTAATAATCGGAATATTTGTAAGCGTAAAAATCTTTCGGGCACAAAGATGACCTGCAATAATCATCTGATCCAATGAATTGATTGCGCTCTGCAAAATTACAGTTCCCGAATGTACGATTGAGCCCATAAACGCCATTGAAAGTCCCTGCCCCAGTAAATCGCGGTAAATTGCCTTATCTGGAGAAAAATGTTTTAACGACGGAACTAAAATCTTTGCCTTAAAAAATATGTAAACCAAACACAAAACGCTGGAAGCAAACTGTGCAATTACTGTTGCAACGGCCGCCCCCCTGATTGACTGTGTAGAACTTATAAAAGCAATATCAAGAACAACATTTAATATGGAAGAAAAGATTAAAAACAAAAGCGGCATAAACGAGTTTCCGATTGCCCTTAACATTCCTGCAAAAAGATTGTAAGCAAAAAGAACTCCGCAAAACTGCGTAATTACAGAAATATAAGAATATGCTTCCTGCATGCGGTCGGCCGGAGTTTTTAAGAGAACCATGATTGGTTTTAGCCACAATGCTGTAATAATCATTATAAAAAGCGTTACAAAAACTGTAATTACGAGAGAAGCTGCCGTAATTTTTTTTAGTCTTTCTCTGTCGCCTGCTCCGTAGGCATTTGCGGCAACAATGCTTAAACCGTTTCCAAATCCAACTCCAAAACCGACAAGAAGTTCATAAAGAGCGGTGCAGGCACCAATACTTACAAGTGCCCCGTCTTCTAAAAGCCTGCCAATAATGACGGTGTCGGCAGCATTATAAAGCTGCTGAAAAACATAAGAAATAAAAAGCGGAATTGTAAAAAGAATAATCGCGCGGGTAATACTGCCATTTAAGAGATCAGGATTTACAAAACGTTTAAGGGAAGATGAATTCATGAGTATATTTTATAAAGAATTGAAAAAAATGTAAGCAAAAGTGAATTCTTGAGCATTAAGGAACGCTTTGTTTTTGTTAGGACGACTTTAATTTAAGAACTTTTTCCAATGGCAACTCTGTGCACTTAGCAACCATTTCTGCAGGAATTCCGTTTTTAAGAAAGTTTTTTGCGGTTTCGAGAGATTTTTCCTCTGCCATATCTTTTGCCATATCTTTTGCCATATCTTGCGCTAGTTCTTGCGCCATTACAGGAGCCCACTCTTCGGCTAAGAAATGGGCCTGTTCTTTCATTTCCTGTTCCCATGTCATATATTCGTGCCTCCTTTGTGCGTTTACTTTAAGGCGTTCGACCAGGGCAGAAAGTTTTTCTGTAAAATTGTCTTTGATGTTCAGCCCGCATAAAAACTTAAAGA
>CAVEBK010000109.1:0-2439 GCA_963613915.1 uncultured Collinsella sp. | reverse complement strand
GAACCTCTCCTACGGCTATTTGGCATTTTTTAATAAAATAAACTCGACATTCAGTTATTTAAAATTAGAAATTAAGGTAAAAAAACGGCCACCTGAACTTAATCAAATGGCCGCTGGTTGTTAAAAATTAAAATAAACTACGCTTTTTTTGGAATGCGCATTGTAATTGTAACGCCCTGGTCTGGAACGCTTTCTATTTCGAACTTTCCGTTTGAAATATGCTCGATTCTGAGCTGTGTGTTTAACAGTCCAATGTGTGTGCGGCTTCCGTTAAACTGTGTGGTGTCAAAGCCTTTTCCATTGTCTTTTATCTGAACAACGTGGAACTGTCCTTCTTCAAAAGTGTGAACAAGAATGTGTCCGTCTGCTTTTCCGCGAACTCCGTGGCGGACTGCATTTTCTACCATCGGCTGAATCGTTAAAGCCGGAAGTTCAAAATTTTTGTCTTCGATTTTAAATTCAAACTTAATGTTGTCAAAACGCAAAGATTCAATTTCCGTGTAGATTTTTGTGTGCTTTATTTCTTTTTCGAGTGGAATTGTTGAATCAACTGTAGAAAAATCAAGGTTTCCGCGCAGGTAATCTGCAAAATTTGTAGTTGTTTTTGCTGCAAGCTCCGGATCTTCGCGGCAGAGCGATTTGATTGTCGTAAGTGTGTTGTACATAAAATGAGGCTGAATCTGACTTATCATCGCCTTATTCTTTAATTCTTCAATTTTATAGCCGAGTTTAACCTGAATATTTACATGGAGAATTAATGTATCAAGCAGAACTGCAAGGTAAATAAACCATGAATAGTATTTTACGTGCTGTAAAACCATTGCTGCGATTGGAATTATTGCCATTGCAATAAACGTTAACTTGATTTTTGGATGAATTTTTACACCAAGTGCAGAAAAAAGTACGATTTCGCAGATAAAAATCGGATAACTGAATTCCAGAATACCAGTGTACTTACTGCGGGTGTAAATTCCGTCGCGGATTGTGTAGAAGAATCCGAATTTTAAGTTAAGGAGAATTGCGATAACGTAGGCAACTGTAAGAATTCTGATAAAATTGATTGCCCATTTGTCGATCTTTCCTTTAAGACCCATAATCTGAATTTCGCAGCCCCAGAAAGAAACAAACACAACGGCATTGCACAGATACATAAGACAGTTTGCAACAATAAGAAGTGTGTTGTATTCAGGAATTTTTGCAGTAAACCAGTAAATTGTGTCTAAAAAGAATGCAAAACTTTCAAAGAAAACTAAGCCTAAAAACAAAGAACGGAACTTATTTTTACGGTCGTCGATAAAGGCAGAAAAATAAACAAATCCGCAGATTGCAAGTGACATAATTTCAACAGAAATGCTCATGACAGCTTTTTGTCTTATTGCAAGAAAATCAGATTTAACGCAGGCAATAACATCAAACAGGAAAAATACGATAATTCCAGCCAGCATTAACCATTCAGCTACTTGTGACCCAAGAGATAATCTCTTTTCTTTAACGCTAATATTACTCATGGTAAAAAGTATAATACTTGCATAAACAAATTAAAAACTGTTGTATTATTTTAACAAAAATTTAAGGAACCTTTTTTGCTGGAGTGTTTATGAAAGTAATTTGTGTTGATGACGAAAAATTTGTTTTAGCAGACATTTTAAAGACAATGGAAGAAATTCCAGAAATTCAGGAAGCAACGGGTTTCAGAAATGTTCACGATGCACTTAAATTCCTGGAAACAAATTCAATTCAAATTGCTTTTTTAGACATTGATATGCCGGAAATGACCGGCCTTGAACTTGCCAAAAAAATCCACGAAATTTCTCCGCTTACTTCAGTTGTTTTTACAACCGGTTATCCGCAGTACGCGCTGGAAGCTTTTAAAGCACATGCAATCGGCTATCTTTTAAAACCTGTAAAAAAAGATGCAGTTTTAACGGAACTCGAAAATTATAAAAAATTACAGAAAACAGCTTTTGCAGAAGACAGTCAGAAACCGCGGTTCTATGCAAAGACCTTTGGCAATTTTGATTTTTTTGTTGATGGAACTCCTTTAAAATTCGGACGCAAGAAAGCAAAGGAATTTCTGGCATTTTTAATCGACAGGCATGGTTCAGCCTGTACACGCAAAGACATTGCAAGCGTTGTTTTTGAAGATTCTTCTTACGACAGAAACATGCAGGCAAATATTTCTAAAATCTTAGGCGATTTAAAGAATTCTCTCGAAAGTGCCGGCGCGTCAGAAGTGTTAAAACATTCTGGAGACACTTACGCAGCAGATTTTTCTCAGTTTGGCTGCGATTTTATTGATTATTTAAACGGTAAACCAATGAACGAATCCGACATGTACCACGGTGAATATATGTCGCAGTATTCATGGGCAGAAGAAAGCATTTATAAGTTTGAATAATTTTCTTACTAGTTCGAATGTCGAGTTTCAATAAAAGCATA
>CAVEBK010000108.1:0-2589 GCA_963613915.1 uncultured Collinsella sp. | reverse complement strand
TGTAAAATGGTTGAACTATGGAATTTACACAAGAATCTATCGACGCACTCGTTGTTAACGAAGTGGACATCATGAAAAAAATTGCGGAAGAACTTAATATCCGCGTCAGTCAGGTTAGTGCTGTTATCAGTTTGATTAACGAAGACTGTACAATTGCTTTTATTTCGCGCTACCGTAAAGACAAAACTGACAATCTTAACGAAGTTGAAGTTGCTGAATGTGATCACAAATTTAAATCGTATAAAAATCTTGAAGAACGCCGTCTCGAAATTGTCCGCGGTATTTTTGGCCAGGGTAAACTTACAGAAAGCCTTTACAACGCTGTTATGGGCGCAAAAACTTTGACCGAACTTGAAGATCTCTGGGCTCCGTTCAAGAAAAAGAAGAAGACCCGTGGTATGGTTGCCATTGAAAAAGGTCTCGAAGGTCTTGCTGACTTTATGGAAGGTGAAAATAACGATTCAGCTGTTGAAGCAGAAGCTCAGAAATATGTTAAAACTGACAGTGAAGACAAGGCTTTAAATGTTGAGTCATTTATGGACGCAATTGCCGGTGCCCAGGACATTATTGCTGAACGCACATCACAGAATCCTGAAAACCGTTCTGAAGTTCACGACCTTTATATGGCTGAAGGAACAATCGAAACCAGGGGAATTGTTCCAGAAGGTCAGAATGCAGAAGTTGCAGAAAAAACTTCTACTTACAAAATGTACTGGGATTATTCTGAAAGTTTGAATCAGGTTAAGCCTCACCGCATTCTTGCAATGAACCGTGCTGAACGCGAAGGTGCCCTCAGCGTAAATATCAATGTTCCTGTTGACGGTGCTGTTGCTCTTTTGCAGAAAAAAGCAAAGCCTTCTAACAAATATCATAACGATGCAATTGAGGATGGTTTAATCCGTCTTCTTTCTCCTGCCGTTGTCCGCGAAATCCGCAGTAACGAAACTGACGAAGCAGACGACCACGGAATTGAACTTTTCAGCGAAAACCTAAAGAACCTTTTAATGACTCAGCCGATTAAAGGCAGCCGTGTTCTTGGTGTTGACCCTGGTTACCGCAACGGTACAAAGTGTGCAGCCCTCGACGAAACAGGAAAATTCCTTGGATTCTTTAAGATTTTCCAGGAGCAGAATCCGCAGGATGCTTACGACCAGATTAACAATGCAATCGACAAATATGACATTCAGGTAATTGCTGTCGGTAACGGAACAGGTTCGCAGGAAGTTCAGGCAATTGTTTCTAAAGTTCTGTCAGAAAACTATTCCGACGCTGACGTAAAATACACTGTTGTTGACGAAAGCGGTGCTTCTGTTTATTCAGCTTCTCCTGTTGCAACTGAAGAATTCCCGGATCTCGATGTTATGGTTCGCGGTGCAATTTCCATGGGACGTCGTCTGCAGGATCCTTTAGCAGAACTTGTTAAGATTGACCCTAAAGCAATTGGCGTTGGCCTTTACCAGCACGATGTAAACCAGAAAAAACTTGCCGAACAGCTTGATGAAGTTGTTTCTTCGGTTGTAAACAATGTCGGCGTAAATTTGAATACTGCTTCTTACATGCTTTTAAAGTATGTTTCTGGAATCAATCTTTCTACTGCTAAAAAAATCGTTGCTTACCGCGATGCAAACGGAAAGATTACAAGCCGCGAAGAATTAAAAAAAGTTCCTGGCGTTGGTCCAAAGGCATTTGAACAGTGTGCAGGATTCTTAAAGATTGCAGAAAGTGCTGATCCGCTCGACAATACCTGGGTTCACCCGGAAAATTATGAAGTTGCACGAGAAGTTCTTTCTTATGTTCAGCAGAAAAAAGATGTTCCGGCAGATGTAAAGAAATCACTCTGCGAAAAATATAATGTCGGCGAAACTACCTTGAACGATATTATTGAAGAACTTGGTAAACCGAACCGCGACCCGCGCGAAGGCTATCCGGCTCCAATCATGCAGAAAGGCGTTGTTAATTTTGAAGACCTTACAGTTGGAATGAAGGTAACAGGAAAAATTAAAAACGTTGTTGACTTTGGTGCTTTTGTTGACATTGGTTTGCACGAAACGGCATTAATCCACGTTTCTGAATTGAGCGACAACTTTGTAAGCGACCCGATGGAAGTTGTAAAAGTCGGCGATGTAAAGGAATTTACAATCATTGACCTTGATAAAGACCGCAAGAGAATTTCCCTTTCCCTTAAGAGCGACGCAAACATGCGCCTTGGCCAGACAAACGAAGGCAAAAAGCCTGTAAAAGCTGCTGGCTCTGCTTCTGCCGACGGAAAGAGAAAGGTTGTAGTTGTACGCAAGGGAGCAAAACCAGCCGAAAACGCTTACGCGGGCAGCCGTGGCCGTTCTGACAGCCGCCGTGCAGAGCGTGGAAGCGACGACGGAATGTCATACAACCCGTTTGCAGCATTCTTTAATAAAAAATAGTGTCATGCTGAGTGTCATACAGACAAAAAAGACTGTCATGCTGCACTTGGTTCAGCATCTCTTTTACTACAAGATCCCGAAATAAAATCGGGATGACAATTTTTTCGTTCTGTGTGACATATTCACCGCGAGTTTTGGAACAAAACTCGTTAAGCAACCGCAAGGTTGC
>CAVEBK010000107.1:0-2620 GCA_963613915.1 uncultured Collinsella sp. | reverse complement strand
GTTTTACTTCATTCACTTTTGAAAAGCTTAAAAAAATCAATTTTCTTCTATATATAATCGCAATTTCTTTCTTTTTCTGTTTTTTTTCTCTTATCTTTTATAAATTCCTTTTTGTTACACTTTTTCAACAATCATTCTTTTTACCTTTGTAACACTTTTAAAACGCAGTCCCAGAAAATGCCTGTTTTTCAAATATTCACCAATTGCTACACTTTTCAATCAGAATTCCACAACTACCGGTGGAATTCTTTTTTTTATGCTACACTTTTACTTCATCATGTATTTTCTTATATTACTTAAAATTACCTTGCTTTTCTAAAAACAAGGCTACACTTTTACTACAAAATTGCTACACTTTTCAAATATCTTCTATGAATTCAAATAGTTAACAAATAGTATTTTTAAAACAAATAGTAACTGCTGTGAATTTGTGGAAATCTACAGATTACTTGTAATAAGAACATAGCGGGTTTCATTTGCCTGAATTGGAGTTTTACTCTTAAACAAAGTAATTCCTGAACCGTCTTCATTTATAGAAACCTTTAATTCCTTATAATACTTGGTTTTAATTTGTTTTATCTGTTCAACGATATAAGAATAATTATAGCGCTCAGTATCTTTTTTTCCTTCGCTTACCGGCATAAACTGATTTATCAATGCCTGGCGTGGAATAAAAACAGGTTCTTTTAAATCATGATTTCTGTAAACAAACCATGCATACAAATCTTTTCCGACATCACTTCCAATTTCCTTATAAATCGTATAATCAATCGGAACTGCATGCTGCTTTGAAAATTTTACAAATTCATCTGACAAAACTATCTTAAACGAAACATTTTTTTTGCTTTCGCCGTCATCAAGCTGTACATACTGAAATCCTGACAAAAAGCGGATATTTCCGGTAGAAACTTTTGTTACGGTAACATTTCCTTTTAAGGCATCTTTGTCATCGTATAATTCTCTAAAAAGAAATTTCTGGGCAATTTTTTCAATTCTTTCTTCAAAAGTAAAAGAAGTCGTAGAAAAATTTTCCAGCTGTTCCCTGATTTTTTCTCCTCTTGAACGGGGAAGATCCATTTCCTTCAAAATCTGACTTAAAGAATCATAATAAACTTCAACAGGTCCACTCTGATCTTTTTCGCCTTTTAAAACTGCATGTGTCGTTAAAATCGTAAGCAGAAGACGGCCGTATTTTCCGTATGGCAAAAGATTTGCACTCGTAAGCGTTAACGAAAGGTTATTATATTTTCTTGTGAATTTTGAAGATTTTACAAACCTCAAAGGAAGAGATGCTGCAATAAACGGGCTTGGCAAAAAACTTCTGTACCGCTGAGCTCCTTCAAGAGTATCTACCTGCGTTGTGTCTTCCGCAAAGAGAGCAAGGGCTTTGTCTGTATCTTCTTTTACCGGATTCTCTTTTAATTTTTTTTCCATTTTTTCACCTGATAGTTTTTAAACCAAAACCTGTTCGAGAATCTGATTTATGCAGTTATTGATTGAAATATTATTTTTTTTGGAAATGCTTTCAAGTTTTACAAAAATCGATTCCTTTAACAGAATGCTCGTCTGATGTGTTTTTTTCTCGCTGCCCTGTATTTTAAGCCCTACCCTTTCTTCTGCAGTCTTTGTTTTTTTGACTGTTGAAGTTTCTTTTTTTACTGTTTTTTTAGCTTCTGCAGATTCTTCTTTTTTTTCTGCCGCTGAAGCAGTTTCTGAAACTGTATTTACGTGATTTATGTCCTGAGTAATCCATGTTGCTGCAACATTTGTATCAAATGATTTTGACATTTTAAAATTCCCCTTAATTTTTTTGAAACTTTTTAGGCTAATAATTCATCAACAAATTTTGTGTAATCTTCTGCTACCTTTGAAGACGGTGCATAATCAAAAATTGATTTCTGGCTTAACTGTGCTTCCTTTATTGCCGTGGCTTCCCTTATCGGTGAATTAAAAAGTTTTGCATTCAGGCTTTCTGCAATCTGTCTGGCAAGGTCTGCTACCGTTCTGCTTAAAACCGTTCTGTCGTTATATCTGGTAAGGAGAATTCCAAGGACACTGATTGAAGGATTCGTGTACTGTTTTACAGGCTTTAAAGTTTCTGCCAGGCGCTGAATTCCCTGGATTGAATAAATATCTGCCTGTGCCGGAATAATTACAGAATCGCAGGCTGTAAGTGCGTTTATTGTCAGAATTCCAAGTGCCGGCGGAGTGTCAATTAAAATAAAATCATAATTATCTTTTATCGTTGCCAGGGCTTCTTTCAGGCGGTACTCTTTTCCGGTTTCGTTTAAAATACTTTCTGCTGCAGCCATCTGTGCAGTTCCTGCAATTAAATCCCCGTCTGCAAGCTGCTGAATTGAATCTTTTGCCTGTGCCCTTCTTGTAAGGACATCAAGAATATTATTTTTTGAAACATCGGCATTCATGGAAAAAGAAAGATTGCACTGTGGATCCAAATCGATTGCCAGAACTTTAAATCCGCGTGATTTTAAATTTGCAATTACGGCATCAACAGTTGTTGTTTTGCCTGCCCCACCCTTTTGATTTGTCACTGTATAAATTTTCATTTCTGCTTTATCTCCACAAAAAAAATTGCATTCAATGGACATATTATAAAGTC
>CAVEBK010000106.1:0-2709 GCA_963613915.1 uncultured Collinsella sp. | reverse complement strand
CAATTGTCGTAAGCGAACATCCGACAGAAGAAAGGCAGACCTGTTCGGTGCTTTTCAATACGAGTTTTTCAATATTCAGGCTTTTGCTTTTTGAACAGTTTTTTAAATTGAACAGAAAATTTTCAATTAAAACCGTTACAGGATCTACAACCATTCCAAGCCCAATGGCAATGCCGGAAATTGAAATTAAATTCAAACTTTTTCCACAGACTTTAAGGCACAAAATCGAAAATAAAATGGAAAGAGGAATTACAAAAGCCGTCAAAAATGCAAATTTTAACTGCCTGAAAAACACAAGAAGAATAAAAACCGTTATTACCAGTCCTGTAAATAAAGACGCCAGAAGCTGAATAAAAGATTCTTTTAACTGTTCGGAAGAATCACAAATTATGGAAAAGTCAAAATCCGCTCCGTAAAAAGACTTAAGTTCTGCCAGAAGCTTTTTTACTTCAATCGAGAGCGCAATCGGGCTTGCATCATTTTTTTTATTGATTCCAAGGCAGATGCATTCTCGGCCGTTGTACATAAAAAATGATTTTTTTTCTTCAATTCCTTTTTTTATTTCTGCAACGTCCCCGAGTTTTAAGGAAGCCCCGTTAAGTGCAAACAAAGGAATCTGAGCAAAATCTTCTATATTTTTTACAGTTCCGTCTGTTTTAAAAGAAAAAACATCAGCCCCCTCCGCTATGGTTCCGCCTGGGTATTCAAAATTTGAATTAACGATAATCTGAGCAAGAGATTCAAGGTTCAGACCGAAAGACTCAATTTTTTCTTTATCAGCTTCAATTTGAATTTCTGCAGTTTCTCCGCCATAAACATTTACAGACGCTGCGCCTTTTAACCGCTGAAATTTCTGCTTAAACTCGTTTACGGCAAGATAACGCGCTTTTTCAAGATTCTGCTCTTTGGAAATAACTGCAAGCCGGATATTTTCTGAATCATAAGGATTAAAAATCCTTACATTCGGCTTTGAACAGTCCGCAGGCAAAGTTTCGTAACATTGGTCGAGAAGCTGATTGCATTCACTTAAGGCAAGATCAATGTCGTTTCCCCAATGCAATTCAATTTTTATAAGAGAAAAGCAATCGCGGGTAACAGACGAAATATTTTTTATTCCCTTTATCGAAGCCACACAGTCTTCAAGTGGCACAGTTACAAGTTTTTTCATCTGAATGGCTGAAAGATTTTCGTATTCTGCACTTACAAGAAGAAACCTGTCTTCGATCTCTGGTAAAAAATCAAGTGGAATCAGTTTTAAGGCAATAAATGACCACAGTAAAACAGAAGCGAGCATCATTAAAACCGAAACGGGATGTTTTACAGAAAAAGCAATTATTTTATTCAATAAAAATTCTCCTGCTTTCGCTTTACGCTACAGATTATGCTCAGCCTGCACTGAACCAGCTGCGTGCATCGGCTGCTCACGGACAACACTCTGCCCGTCCCTGAAAAATACCGGAGGATTACAGATTACTTCCTCGCCTTCTGTAAGCCCCTTTTCAATCCAGACACTGCCGGCTTTGCGCTGTTTTACAAGAATCTCTTTCTGAACTGCAAATCCGTTTACAAAACAGAAAAGTTTTTCATTTCCGTTGCGGTCGCTCAACAGAACATTTTCCGGCACGCAGACATATTCAGCAGGGCTTAACTTTTCGATACGGCAGCGAGCAAACATTCCGGGCTTTAATGCAAGGTTTTCGTTCTTTAGTTCAATTCTGACGGTAAAATTTCCGCTCTGAAAATCCGCAATGGGAGACACTTCGGTTATCTCTGATTCAAATTTTTCATTAAGGGAAGGAATTTCAACAAAGACAGTGGTTTTATTTTTTAAATTGACCATGTCTTTTTCCTGGACATTTACGACCACAAAAATTGAATCCAATCCGATAATCGTCGCAAGTTTTTCATTCTCCTGAACATATTCACCGTTTTCAAAATATTTTTCACCGACAATTCCGTCTGCCGGTGAACGTATGCAAAGTTCTGCAATATAAGTATTTACGCCGTCCAACTGCTGCCGGGCAATCTCAACATTGCTTTGGGCAACCTGCATGGAAGCGCGGTAAGTGCGAACATTAAAATCTACAATCTGTTTTTTGAGCAATTCTTCGTTTTCTGCCGCCAGAATTCCGTTTTTTAACAGGTCTTCTTTTTTTAAGCCAAGTGAAGCAATTTCAATTTCTTTTTCTAAAATTTCAACTTCCGTCACGGCAGAATCCAGTGATATTTTCTGCTGCTCAATTGAAGATTTTGTAACTCCACCAATTTTATGAAGTTCAAGCTGATTTTCGAATTCCTTTTTTTTGAGTTCCAGTTCTATTTTCTTTTGCTTTAAGTTGAGTTCCTGTTTTTCAAGGGAAAGAAGCCTGCTTTCCACGGTTAAAACCGCCTGTTCATATTCTGCGCGGGCAAGGTCAAAAGATGCTTTTTGAGAATTTAAATTCGTTTCATACTGTTTTTTTTGAATTTCAAGCTGAACATTCCTCAATTCTGCAATTATTTCCCCTTTTTTTACAAAATCGCCCTCTTTTACGGTAAACGTTTTTATAGTTCCGTTAACAAGGCTCGTTACGTCATTTTTTAATTTCCATGTAACAGTGCCAAAAGTTTCTAATTCATCAATAAAAAATTTTTTCTGCGCATTAACCGTGCAGACTTTTTCTGCTTCCGTTTTTTTGCTCTGCCCGGCACTGCTTTTTTTGTTGCAGG
>CAVEBK010000105.1:0-2726 GCA_963613915.1 uncultured Collinsella sp. | reverse complement strand
GCGGAACCCTGTAAAATTGCGACATCCTGTCGCGACAAGAAACTGGCGACAGGATGTCGCTGGTTTCTTGCGGTCACTAGAGTTTAGCGCCGTCCTTGGCGCCAATTACAGAAAGTTGTTTTTTTGCCGGTAAATTATGCTCCTGAATCCTCCTGAAAAATAAAAACCAATGTGTAAAAAAATCCAGCGTTTAAATTTTATGCATAAGAATGCCACTGTTTTGTGGCGCAAATGGAGGAAATTATGAAAAAAAGTAAGATTGGCAGACTTGCTGCGCTTCTTGCGGCCGGTTCACTGCTTTTCGGTGGATTTTTTACGTCGTGTAAATCTGACGATGATGGTGGTTCAGACGATGGAAACGTAACACCTGCTTCTGTAACAAGTAATCTTGTAAAATTTAATGCAGCTGACACAGTTTGGGCAGATTCAGATGTTGCAATAAAAGGGTCTGCTTCTAGCGGTGGCAAAGAAGGTTATCTTTTGTTAAATCACAAAATTGACTTATCAAAAGAAAATATAACTATAGAAGCAGATGTTTCTTACACTTCTTTGTCTGGTCATGTAGGTCTCGGTTTTATTTCTGTTGACGGAAGTAATCGCAAAGGTTATTCAATGATTACTGGTCAAAATATTAAAAATGTAAGTGCTACTCTTGGGGGTGGTGGCAATGGTCTTGAACCTTCTGTTTCTTGGGCTGTTGGAACAACTTATCACCTGAAAGCAGAATTTGTTGCAAGTTCATATACAGAAGATGCTTCTACAAATTCTGTTACTTACACAGTTTCTAATTCAGATGGAGAAGTAATTGGAACAAACACAACTCCAATGTATTACTCTCTTACGGATGTTGTTTATCCAGCACTCGGAGGAACTACTGCAGAAAATGCAAGATACAGTAATATCAAAATTTCTGTAACATCTTCATCTTCTACCGTAAACTACTCATTTGCCGGTCTTGATGAACAAACAACTTTGCCTTCACTTTCTGTAAGTGCAACATCATTGCGTCTTATGCTTAACAATTCTGGCACAATTACTTACACTTCTACTTCAAATGGCGAAAGTGCTGGCGTAAATCTCGAATATGATAACACCGTTCTTAGCGTTACTGATGACGGAAATGGAACATTAACCGTTACAGGGCTTAAAGCAACTACTTCTACGACATTAAAAGTAGTTAACAAAGCTACAAATTACATTACAGCTTCTATTGCTATTGTTGTTGAAGATTTTAACACTTCCGACAGTTACGGTTCTCTTTCATCTGTTTATCCTGCAGTAGGTGCTGCAAGTGCTTACGAGGACGGAGAATTTAGAATTACATTTGACAATGAACCAACGCTTTCTTCTTCTGGTTCGATCTCTATCTATGACAGTGATGGCAACTGGGTTGATACAATCAAAGCCAGCGATGAAACACTTACTGTTGGAACAGGAAATACAGTCAATGTAAAAGATCAGTTAATCCGTATAGAAGATAACAGTATTTACTTTACTCCTCACTACGGTGTACTCGAATCTGGAAAAACTTACTATATTGCAATTCCAAAAAACACAATTACTGCAAAATTGAATTCTGTAGATTTTGATGGTCTTACAAACAACAAAGACAATGCTTCATGGAAATTTACAACACGTTCTGCTCCAAGTGTAAGCACGACAATTACTGTAGACGGTTCTGAAAGTTCAACAGCTGATTTCCGCACAATTCATGGTGCATTAAGTGCAGTTGGTTCTTCTGGTGACTATACAATCAATATTGCCCCAGGAACATATCGCGAAATTGTACATGTAAACACAACAGCAAATGTAACTCTTGCTGGAACAGGTTCAAATTCTCGTGGTGCTGATACAGTAATTCAATGGACAAACCTTAACAAATGGAACGGAAGCATGGACACTCGTGCTGCTGTTTACTTCGGTTCTAACTCCGGAAATGTTGTAATTAAAAACCTTACAATCAAAAACACCTGTGACCGTTCTGTTGTAGGAACTGCAGATACTCAGGCAGAAGCTTTATACGACAAATCTTCAAATAAACTTATTGTTTACAATTCATCTCTCTTAAGTCACCAGGATACAATTTGTACTCGTGGTCCAACATGGATTTACGACACATATATTGAAGGCGATACAGACTTTATGTGGGGATACTCAGATGTAGCTCTCTTTGAAAACTGCGAAATTAAGTGTCTTGCAGATTCTGCAAAAATTGCAAATTCTGCTGCTGATATTCTGTTTGTTTCAAGATGTGGTAATTTGACAAAAGCAAAACTTGGTAAGGGTTATGTTCTTCTTAATTCTAAAGTAACAGTTGAAGACGGAATTACAGCATACCTTGGAAGAAATGCCGGCAGTGGTGATTTCTATGACCAGATTGCAGTTGTAAATACAGAATTTGCAGTAGAAGGAACAGGCACTGTTTCTAGCGATTTGTGGAGTGGTGCAAGTGTTTACACATATCTCGACGGAAAAGAAAGCAAAGTTGGTCTTAAATATTACAATTTGACTGGGTCAATTACAGCAAGTCCAATTGAACATGTGGCAGCAATTTCAGAAGCAGACTACAACCTTGAATTCAACGGTCGCCGTACAATTCTTAACCGTGTATATGTAAAAGAAAGTGATTCTTATGCAACTGGTTCAGCATGGGACGAAACATATCTTTCTGCCCTCGAAAGCGATGCAAGCGCTGTTGAAGATGCTTCTAAGGATAATGTGTATGA
>CAVEBK010000104.1:0-2836 GCA_963613915.1 uncultured Collinsella sp. | reverse complement strand
GAACGGAAAGTGATTTGCGCAGCAAATCACAAATCCGTGTGACAAAAAAAGAACTGCCGCCAGTAACCGCAGAAGAAATCCCCTTCGACATTCCGGAAAACTGGTGCTGGATAAGACCGACTGATATTGGGTATTTTTTGTCAGGACAAACTCCAAAAGCATCTGACCTAGATTCAAAAGGTGGTATTCCTTATTTTAAGGTTTCTGATATGAATAGCGAAGGGAATGAATTATATATGAATACTGTAAAAAATTATTTGAAACCAAATTCAAAATATCGTTTAATTCCTGCAAAATCAATTATTTATCCTAAAAATGGGGGAGCAGTTTTTACAAATAAAAAAAGAATTCTGCAAAAAGATTCTTTGGTTGATTTAAATACAGGTGCATTTGTTCCATTCGATGGAATAGACCTGGATTTTTTCTTTTTATTGTTTTCAACTGTTGATTTTAATCACTACTATAAAGGAACAGCTTTGCCCACAGTTGATACAGATGCTGTAAAAAACATTGTTTGGGGGCTCCCCCCGCTCGCCGAGCAAAAGCGCATAGTAGCCGCAATCGAACAGCTTTTGCCGCTCTGTCAGAAACTCGGCCAGTAAAAAAGCCGGAACGGTGGTTGAGCCTGGTGTCCGAAGGCACAAGCGAAGCGCAGTAACTGCCGTTACAGAAAGCAGCTGTAAGCTTGCGACTCACGCAGAAATAGCTCTAAGCAAAAATAAATTCCTTGTTTTTTCTTCCATAGTTTTCGTTTATAATTTTCTGTATGAAAAAAAAGTTTTTTCTTGTCCTGCTTTGTGTTTTTGGTTTTTCTTCCTGCCGTAACAAAACAGATGTAAGTTCTTTTATTCTTGAAAATTCAAATAAAAAAGACAGCGTTGTAATGATTGCAGTTCAGACGGGCGACATTCAACTGTTAAAAGGCGTTTTGAGTTCCGCTCTTGAAGTAAATTCACTTTCTTCCGGCAAAATTTCTCCATTAATGTGGGCTTGCCGCAGCGGAAACTTTAACCAGGCCAGGCTTTTAATTCAAAACGGAGCCGACATAAACTTAGAAAGTTCAGAAGGAATGACATCCCTGGAATATGCATGCCTTTCGCAAAATAAAAAACTTGCAGAACTTTTAATTCAAAACGGTGCCGACGTAAACCATGTAAACAAAGGAGACATGACACCGCTTATTACAGCCTGTTCGGTTGACAGTGTAAAAATTGCTTCAGCCTTGATTAATGGCGGGGCTCAGATTGACCACCAGGATTTAAATGGAGACACAGCCTTAATGTACGCGGTTTACAATAATTCATACAAATGTGCAGAACTCCTTAAAAAAAACGGCGCTCAGGTTAACATAAAAAACAGCGACTGCATAAGTCCGCTCGACATAGCAGACAAAAAAATGCAGAAAATTTTAAGCCGGCCGTAACTCATGTTGATTCGCCCTGTTTAGAAGCAGTCTTTATTGTCTGTTTTTTAGAATTATTGTTTAATGTCTCTGCTGATTTTTTAAGGATACAAAAAAATGATAAAACTTGTTGCATTTTTAGGTAATTACGGCGCTGAATACGAAAAAACACGCCACAACGTTGCATGGCAGTTTGCAGGCCAGCTTCCATTTTATTCAAAATTGAATTTCCAGAACAAATTTAAAGGCGACTACGCTGTTGTAGAAACTCCAACCCTTGCACATTATTTTGCAGAAACAGGAATGTATGCAAAAAAAGACGGCTCCGACCCGATTATTCCGGAAGGTTCTCCAGATAAAATCTATTTTTTAAAGCCTCTCACTTACATGAACCTCAGTGGCGAAAGCATTGGCGAACTTGCACGTTTTTATAAAATCCAGCCGCACGAAATTCTAGTTGTTCACGACGAATTAGAACTTCCGATGGGAACTGTAAGCTTAAAGTGGAGCGGCGGGCTCGGCGGGCACAACGGACTCAGGTCAATGAAGGCAACTTTTGGAACTACAGACTTCTGGCGTCTTCGTTTCGGACTTACAAAACCTGTGAACCGTGACATTGCAGACTACGTTCTTTCCAATTTTACGGCTGACGAACAGATAATTCTTGCCCGGGAATTTTCACAGACAAACGAAATGTTCGCAAAATTCCTCCTTTCAACCGACGAAAATCAGAAACGCATTTTGCAGTCCTGGACAAAGAAAAAGATTGTGGAGCAAAATCAGCAGTAAAAAAACAACTGACCGTCTGCGCCTTGTTTTACACAGAATCCCGCTCTGCACGGTTCCGGCTTTCGCCTGCATTGCTGCGCAACGCCTGCCGGCGCCGTTCCGATCGGGGCTAGGATAAATTGTATCGCCGCGGTAATTTGTGCTATTTTTTTATAGAAGACATCACTTCTTTTTGTAATTTTTCTACCTGTGAGCAGGACAACCCTGTACAATCAGCTATTTGCTGCACAGTAAGATTCAGCTTAAACATATTTTTTGCGGTTTCGAGAGACTTTTCTTTAGCTTTTTCTTCTGCAATCTCTTCAGCCATATTTTGAGCCATATTTTTTGCTAAGTCTTGTGCCATTCCCTTTGCCATATCTTTGGCAATATCGTTTGCCATGTCTTTAGCAATATCGTTTGCCATGTCTTTTGCTTTTTCTTCTGCGAGTTCTTTTGCAATATCTTGCGCTAGTTCTTGTGCCATTACAGGAGCCCACTCTTCTGCTAAGAAATGGGCCTGTTCTTTCATTTCCTGTTCCCATGTCATATATTCGTGCCTCCTCTGTGCGTTTACTTTAAGGCGTTCGACCAGGGCGGAAAGTTTTTCGGTAAAATTGTCTTTGATGTTCAGCCCGCATAAAAACTTAAAGAACGAACGCACTT
>CAVEBK010000103.1:0-2927 GCA_963613915.1 uncultured Collinsella sp. | reverse complement strand
AAACGCACTTTGCGCTTGTCGCAACCGTGCGGCTTGCTGGCAGGTTCTCGACGAAAGGCTATTTGAGTATTTTTTTTAATTGAAACTCGTCATTTAAGTTGAGGAAAACTGTATGCAAAAATTATTTTATGACACTCGTAAATTAGACGCTGCCTGCAGACAAAAATATGCACTTTCCGAAGAACTTATGATGGAAAACGCTGCAGCTGCCCTCGAATCAGAAATTCTTGAACAAAACAAAGATGCATCTTTTGCAGAAATTTTAATTCTGTGTGGAAGCGGGAATAACGGAGCCGACGGTTATGCACTTGCCAGAAGGCTTGCTCAAAAAATTAAGATAAAGGTTTTTGCGTGCGGACAGCCAAAAAGTGAACTGTGCATAATTCAGGCGCAAAGAGCAGAAAAGTGTGGAATCTGTGTTTTAAGCCTGAATGATTTTTTAGCGGAAGAATTGAATTCTTTTAAAGTAACTGTGGACTGCATTTTTGGAAGCGGCTTTTATGGCAGTTTTACCGGCGAAAGCGGAGAATTAATCGTAAAAGCCTTGAATGCAGCAAATTCCTGCGATTGCAAAAAAATTGCCTGCGATGTTCCGAGCGGGCTTAGAGCAGACGGAACTTTAGCTCAAACTGCTTTTTGTGCAGACGTAACAGTTACAATGGGAGCAGATAAAATCTGTCTTTACAGCGATTATGCAAAAGATTATGCAGGAATTATAAAAGTTGCAGACCTTGGAGTTTCGCATTCACTTTTTGAATCTTCTTACGACAGTGCAACAGAAGAGTTTTCTGTCTTTTTGCTGGAGCGCTCTGATATGCGCCTTCCTTTAAGAACAAAAAATCTTGTAAACAAGGGAAGTTTTGGAAGTGCCTTTGTTGCCCTTGGTCAAAAAACTGGAGCTGCCCTTATTGCAGCAAATGCGTGTTTTAAGTTTGGTGCCGGTCTTGTAACCTTGATAAATCCAGACAAGGAATTTTTAAAAGAAAAAGAACTGCTTTTTCCAATGGAGCTCCTCAGTTCAAGTGAATTTTCTTCTAAAGTAAGTTCGTTGTGCGTTGGAATGGGGCTTGGAAGAAATAAAGAAGCTGCAGACTTTTATGCGCAATATTTAATAAAGAATCCTGAAGTAAAATGCGTTCTCGATGCAGATTTTTTATATTCACCAGAAATCCCCGCACTTTTACAAAAACGTGCAGAAGGCTGCGTTTTAACTCCACATCCAAAAGAATTTTCTGCCTTACTGGAATTGTGCGGTCTTGGCACTTATTCTATTGAAGAATGCATAAAAAAGCGCATTGAACTTGCTGAAAAATTCTGCCGGAAATTTCCTGGTGCTGTTCTGCTTGTAAAAGGGGCAAATACTGTTATTGGAACGTGTTCAGCAGAAAATACAACTAAAAGAAAACAGCAACGGACAAATCTTTTTATAAATCCATGCGGAAGTCCTTCTCTTGCAAAAGGTGGAAGCGGAGACTGCCTTGCAGGAATGATTTGTTCACTGCTTGCTCAGGGGTACGACTCGTCAGATGCTGCAATTTCTGCAGATTTGGCGCATTCGCTTGCAGGGCAGAAAGTAAAAAACAATTATTCGCTCACGCCGGCTGAACTTATTAAAAACCTTGGCAACATTCAGGAAGTTTGACATTAGATGTTGGATAGATGCTGAAACAGGTTCAGCATGACAGGTTTTTTACCGGCGTTTTTTGCCGGCTTCGATAAAGTTCATGTGGGCGCGGTCTTTTCGGCTCAGTCTTTTTTGTCCCAGTTCAACTTTCTGAGTGTTCTGGTTTGACCGTGAATGAAAGTGTTCTCCAGCGGAATTTTCAAATATGTTGTTTAAGGCCTGTATCCACACTGGGGTTTCTGGATGTTCATCTCCCTTTTGTACGTATTCAAGCCATTGTGAAGGTTCTTTTACTTCAAAACTCATTTTTTCGTTTGTGTACGGATGAATAAATTCCAGTGTGCGCGCATGCAGACACAGACGGCCAAAGTGGTCGGTCTTTGCGCGGTAGTTTTCGTCTCCAGCAAGAGGATAACCTTTACTTGCAAGATGCGCACGAATCTGGTTTTTTTTGCCGGTATCGAGCGAAAGTTCAAAAAGTGAATGTGTTGGTCCTCTTGCAATTATTTTATAGTTTGTGCGCGCAGGAACGGTCTTAAAGTGGCGGTTTTCGCCGTAGCCTTCTATGTGGCGTTCGTAAAGAGAATCTTTTTCGCCCCTGTGTTTTGGTCTGTCGCCTTCTTTTGGAACAAAGCCGACATTGTGTGAATTGAATGCAAGTTCGTCGTCGATTAAGCCTGAATCCGGTAATTCAAGTTTTTTGTTTTTTGGATTTTCTGCAACTGCGTGGTAAAGGCGTTCTGTTACCATCTGGTGCCAGCTGTCCATAATTTTTTTCTGAGCATGTTCTGTAAGGGCAAACATCATTACGCCGGAAGTGTCGCGGTCTAAGCGGTGAACTACGAATGGCCGGTGGTTTGCACTGAAAGTTCCGTTTTTGCGCATTAATTCTTCGAGAATGTTTTGTGCAGTTCTGGCGCGGCTGCCTGGATAAGGGCAGGTTAAAAGACCTGTAGGTTTATTTATAACGCAGATGTATTCATCCTGAAAGAGAATATCAATCATCTCGTGGCCAAAATCTTTTTTAGTTTTAGACTTTTTGATTGTGTTTAATGTAGCCATAATACTTCCTGTTATTTACGTGTGCGCTAGAAGCCCGGTGGTGCTGTTTTTACAGCACCATGCGCCCAGAAAATTAAAATCTTAATAACCTTAATTTCGAGTTTTAAATAAATAGCTGAATGTCGAGTTTATTTTATTAAAAAATGCCAAATAGCCGTAGGAGAGGTTCTGACACAAACGCACTTTGCGCTTGTCGCAACCGTGCGGCTTGCTGGCAGGTTCTCGACGAGAGGCTATTTGA
>CAVEBK010000102.1:0-3012 GCA_963613915.1 uncultured Collinsella sp. | reverse complement strand
ACTTTTATCTGTAAATAATTGAAAGTTCTTAGGGAGATTTTAAATTGAATTTTTTTACAAAAATAAAAAACAGGGCAAAGGAAATGTATTCAAAACTTCTTGCAAAACTTTACAGTGCAATTTCGGCTTATTATTTACGAAAAGAGCAGAAAGAGGCGCAGAAGTTAGCACGCAAAAATGCCAGAATGGAAGAAAAAGCTGCCAAAAAAGCTAAAAATAAGGCTGTGGCGGTTGATGAAGAAAAAAATCCTGAAGGGCAGGAATTTTCAGCTGAAGAAGAAAAAACTGTTGCCAGCGATGAAAATACAGAATATCCAGAGATTAAAGATGTTAATCTGCCGGAAGAAGAATCTGTCCGTGCAAAGATGATTGCCAGAATTAAACTTGCTTCCTTGAATTTTTTTGATGTTATTTTTGAAGTTCTGTTTTTCTGTGCAATGATTTTCAGTCTTATTCCAGAGATTTTTGACCATTTAGACATAAAGAAAATAAATATATTTGGTGACGCGTTGTATTACAGATCACCTGATGCAGCTATTGAATACACTGATTTGGCCATCTGCGTTATTTCTGTTTTGATTGCTTTTTACTTTTTTTATAAAACTTTTTTTGCCTTAAAACTGGCGGAGGGTAAAAACAAGGCGGTTGCTCTTTTATGTCTGTCGGCTCTGGTTTTTACAGGAATTTCTTTAGCTGGCAGCGATTTCTGGATTTTTGTAGTTCTTTATCTGTTTATGTTTTTTGCTTTTGAACTTTCCTGCTCTGTAAAAATAAAAAATGCAGTAAAAAAACTGATTTATATTCTATTGTTGAATTTTATTATGAGCGGAATAATCCTTTATTTTTTTGACATAAGATTTAAAGATTCTATAAATGAATTTGTTCAATTGATTTTGCAGGCTCTCCATATCTGTAAGTAAAGCGAATTGATTTAAGAACATCTGTAATAACAACAAAATTTTTTTATAAAAACTGTATCTATTATATATTTTTTTCGTTATAACTTTTTTTATTATTTTTTTCAGGTAAAAAAAATGAAATACGTTGTTCAATTTACGATTTTTGTTTCTATTTGTTTTATTGGAGAAATCCTTCACATTCTGCTGCCGCTTCCGGTTCCAGCTTCGATTTATGGACTTATCCTTATGTTTTGTGCCCTTCATTTTAAGCTTTTTAAGCTTGAACATGTTGAACACACTGCTGATTTTTTCTTAGGAATAATGCCGCTTTTGTTTATTCCTTCTACGGTCAGTCTGATTGTTGCCTGGCCGATTATTAAAAAACACTGGATTGCAATTCTGCTTCTTATGTTTGTTGGCACGGCTTTTATCTTTTTTGTGGTCGGAACAGTTACCCAGTTTTTTGCGCGTATGATGAAAAAACGTCAGTCTGCTCAAAAATTGCAGGAAAATGCCTAGAAAATCATCAAAGTTTTGCAAAGGTTTTTATTGGAGAATTTACAAATGGAAAATGTTTCTGCTTTTTTAACTGATTCTGTTTCTTTTGGATTTTGTGTTACGCTTGCAAGTTTTGTTTTTAGTACCTGGCTTTATAAAAAAACTCATTTTGTTCTTTTTTCGCCGCTTTTTGTTTCGAGCGCAGTTGTTATTGTAATCCTTGTGATTTTCAGGGTTCCTTATGAAAAATACCTGCAGAGTGCAAACTTTTTGTATTATTTAATGACGCCTGTTACAGTAGCTCTTGCAATTCCCCTTTACCGCCAGTTTGAAGCTTTAAAGAAAAATGCCCTTGCAATTATTTTAGGAATTGTAAGTGGAATTGTTTCCAATGCCTTTTTTGTTCTTGGAATCTGCATTCTCTTTAAAATTGAACATGCTGAATATGTTTCACTTCTGCCAAAATCAATTACAACTCCGATTGCAATTGCAATTACGGAACAGAACAACGGAATTGCTTCTCTAACGATTATTATGGTAAGTCTTGCAGGAATTTTCTGTAATACTTTTGCAACTGCACTTTGCAAGATTTTTAAATTTGAAGAACCAGTAGCGCGCGGAGTTGCTTGCGGAACCTGCGGACACGCAATGGGAACTTCAAAAGCTCTGGAAATGGGCGAAGTTGAAGGAGCAATGAGCGGTTTAAGCATTGCAGTCTGCGGAATTCTTTCTGTAATAATTCTGCCGTTCTTTGTTAACTTTCGTTAGGTAAAAAAAACTGTCTGGTAACTTTATTTTTGAGATCGCGTCAGGTGCTGGAGTACTTGCGATGGCTGTTTCAACAGCCGAAGCAAAAGACCGCAGGCGCACAATTTTGCGCCGAGGACTTAGAGCGCTTAGCGAAGTACGCAAGGACCGGCCCAAAGCGTAAGCTTTGGGAGACGCCCGTAAAAATGAATCACTTAAAATTCTTAATTGCTCAAAAACGTTCATCTTATTAAAATAGAGAAGATTTTTTTGTGCGCTTTTGCGCTGAAGGTAAAATAATGGAAAATTCTAAAAGAACTGTAACTTGCGGCGAACTTACAAAGGCCGATGTTGGTAAAAAAGTTGTATTGAACGGCTGGGTCAGCCGCACACGCGACTTAGGCGGGCTTGTTTTTATCCGTCTGCGCGACCGCTATGGAATTACTCAGGTAATGGTTGGCGATAATGCTTCTGCGGAAGTAAAGAAAATTGCTGCTTCGCTAAAGTCAGAATATTGTATCGCTGTAGAAGGCGTTGTTGCTGCCCGCGCTGAAAAAGACGTTAACCGCGACATGACAACCGGCGAAATCGAAGTTGAAGCGACTGATATTGAAATCTTTACAACTTCGCAGGAACTTCCTTTTAGTATTGAAGAAGTTCGCCAGAAGGACGGAAGCGTTGTTGTTGCAAACGAGGATTTGCGCTTAAAGTACCGCTATCTTGATTTGCGCCGTGAACCGATGCAGCACAACATTATCCTGCGTTCTGCAGTAACTTTCGCTACACGCGAATTTTTGACTTCAAAAGGATTTCTGGAAATTGAAACTCCTACATTCATAAAATCAACTCCGGAAGGTGCCCGCGACTA
>CAVEBK010000101.1:0-3209 GCA_963613915.1 uncultured Collinsella sp. | reverse complement strand
TCCTTCAGAAGTTGACGGAAACGTAGTGCAGCTTTATGTTGATCAGAGCACAGACCGGCCGATTGTAAAAATCAACAATCTTACTGAAAACGGAAGTTCTTATATTTTGATGTACGGAACTAACGCTCAGGTAACAGGAACAGTTTCTGATGACGATTCAACTACAAGTGCTGCTGTTAAATATTTTGCGATGAGCGAAACTGCAATTGTTGGAATGAGTGGAGAAAACTTTGTTGATGCAAGCGGAAACACTGTAGATAACCTGGCAGATTTTTCTTCTTCATCAGGCTACTTTACTTTTAAGCCTAATAAAATTTCCAGTGCAAGTGGTTCTTACGATGGAACTCATACTTTCTATATTTATATAAAAGACAACGGCGGAAATGAATTCTATACAACTGCGACTGCTTCTGATTATCTTTCAAATCCGAAGTTATACTTAAATACTAAAGATTTGCGTAATTCTGTTGCTTCAACAAAATTCTCTTACAAGAGCGACAGTACATCTCCTTCTGTAATGAATGCACAGAGCTATACATATCAAAGCGGCAGTTCTGTGCATAACAAAACCTATGATTCTAATGGTAAGGAAATCGACCTGCTCGAAACTGTGGGAGCTTCATTTATTGCCGGCGGAACACAAAAATCAAGCTTACAGTTTGTTATAAGTGCAAGTGACGCAAACGGTATTGCAGGAATGACACTGCAGCTCTTTAAAGGTGACTCAACTGATGCAGTAACTTCGCTTGCAACTTCAAGTACAATTAACGGTAACAAATTCTCT
Organism: uncultured Collinsella sp.; assembly: GCA_963613915.1. Classification (GTDB taxonomy): domain Bacteria; phylum Spirochaetota; class Spirochaetia; order Treponematales; family Treponemataceae; genus Treponema_D. The sequence continues at coordinate 2,425 of CAVEBK010000101.1, read as the reverse complement.
TCTTACACTGTTTCAAACGCTTCTGACAGTTTTACACAAACTACTGACAGCACAACTGCAGTGTGGACAACAGGCATTCTCGATATTTCTGATTACGGAACAGGCTCTTACACATTAACTGTAACTTCTTACGACACATCTGGATTGTATGGAACAGGTACATACAACTTTGTAATTGACAACACCGCTCCTGCAGTAAAAATTACTTCTCCTTCAAGTTCAGAAGAAGTAACCGGTGACACAACCGTTCAGGGAACTGCAATCGATTCTGGTGGAAGTGCAACAGCAGCAACATACTGGTTTATTCCAACAAGTGATCAGATTACAGATTCATCAAGCTCTGCTGATGATGCAAAATACTGGCACGACTTAATAATTGCTGCTGAAGCAGATACAGAAGTTTCTCTAAAACGCGCAGGAAGCGAGCTTTATGACAGTGCAACTGTAAGCGTATGGAAGTTTATGTTCGGCTCCGGCGGAACTGCCGTTGACCTTACAAATTATGATGAATCAGGCTTTAAAGACAGTTCAAACGATTCTATTTACAACATTCCTCTGTATATAATGTCTGTAGACGGAATTGGAAATTACAGCATTGAAAAGTCTACGATTAAGCATAATCCTGAGGGGGATAAGCCTAAAACTATAATAACTTATCCAGATAAAACAGGGGCAGTTTTGGGCGGCACAATCCGTCTTTCCGGAACGGTTTCAATTCCTTCTGGAACTGCAACGGCTTCTGCTGTTTTTGTTCAGATTGATGATTCTTCTTCATTTACAAGCTCTTATGTTGCAGCAAAAACTGATTCCAGCAATAACAGCCTTTACACAGTTTACTCTGCAAAAGAGGCAATTGCTGAAATCTTAGGAAAAGATTCAAGTAAAATCTCATGGTCAAGCAGTACGGCTTACGGATTCAGCAGTGAAGAGTCATTTAACTCATGGTGGGGAATCAAGGCTGACAAGTCTTCTTCAATCTGGACTAAAACCGTAAATGCAAACGGAGAGTTCGACCCAAGTACAAGCGGTTCTACAAATACAATTTATCTTCGTGCGGCAGGAATCAACTCAAACGGAAAAATAGGTGCATGGACTGATTCTTACACAGTAAACATTGATAATTCTGCGCCTTCAGTTGAATATTACCTTGCTCAGTTCAGCTCAATAAAACAGACTTCCGGCACTTTAGGCTCTCTTGCAGTAAGCTCAACACAGACGGCTTCTAAAGATTATTCTGCTGAAATGTACTTAAAGGGTCAGTGGTATATTGTAGCTACAATCCTCGATGAAAGCGGAGTTTCTTCTCTGACCGTAAAAGAAGGCTCAAGTTCTTCATACACTGTTTTAAGCACAGGTACAACTTTGTCTTTACCAGCGGGATACTTTATAAGTGAAGCAAGTGCAACTGTAAACAGCGTAGAAAAATCAGGCTACAGAATTTATATTCCTGTAAGCCAGGATCTTGGAAGCAGTATTACTTACACACTGACAGTTGAAGATTCAGACACTGCAAAACACACCGCAGTAAATGAATTCTCTCTCAATATTGATAACACAGCACCTTCACTCGACACAGTAGAAGGAAACGGCGACAGCCTTGCTTTGAACGGAAGTTCATCTTATTCAACAACAAGCCGTTACAGCGTTCAGGAAAAGAACTATGTATTTACACCGGGCGGAAAAGTTACTGACGACGGTTCAGGATATGATAAGGTTCTTTTCCAGTTTGTACGTACAGACAGCGACATTTTAAGCGGAAGCACGAAAGTTGTTCTTGACCCGATGATTGTAATTAACGGAAGTGACTACAGCTCAGCAAAGGCAGAGATTGACGGTACAACAGTTTACGCCAGGGAAGTAGAGCAGACAGATACTCAAAAATACAGCCTGTACGGAAAGAAGGTTTCTGGAAATGCAAGCCTTTCAACCTTTACTCCGTCAACTGCAGCAGATGTTTCAGGCGATACTCACATCAGGGTTGGCGGAATTATCTATGTAGATGGTGTTTACAGAGAGATAACTGCAATTTCTGGCGGTGTTGTTACATATACGCCTTCTTCGAGCGAAAGCAGTGCGACTGTAGATGCATTCTTCCCTTATGCTCAGGTTGTAAACAATACTCAGACAGAAAAAGTTTCATCTTCGTCATACAGTGCAAATCCTCTTGAACTTACAAACGATGATGGTGACGGAATGCTTGAATCTATTACAAAGGCCGGCACAACGTGGACGTGGGACGCTACAATTCACTCAACAAATCTTCCGGACGGACCTGCAACTCTTATTGTCCTTGCATTCGACAAGGCTGGCAACGTAAGCGGAGTTGAAGTGCCTGTAATGATTGCAAATAATGCTCCCCGCCTGGCAAAATTCTGGCTTGGAACTGACCTTAACGCAGACGGCACATTTGCTTCAAGTGAATTTG
>CAVEBK010000100.1:0-3549 GCA_963613915.1 uncultured Collinsella sp. | reverse complement strand
ATCGTCTGTAAATTCATTTCCGGCTTTTATTGTTTGTGGTTCCGGCTTTGAAAAAATTAGAATTAAAATTGCTGCGATTGTTGCAATAAAAATTACAATAAATGTTGTGCGTGCATAAAAAAAGAAGGAATCTGGCCGTGTTGTAAAGATTTGGGCTTCAATTAAAAGATTCTGTCCGTTTTTATTTTGAATTCTTGAATTGAAACTTTTTATATTTTTTGAAGAAGAATGAATTGAATCGTATGAATATACTGCATTGCCGTCAACAGAAAGTGTTAGTTTTTTATAATCCCTGAAGTCTCCGGCAGATTCTATAAAGCTTTGCGAAAAATTATACGAATCTGTTGAATAAAGGTTTGCAGCTGTATTTGTTTTTTCTGTAAGTTCAGAGAAAAGTTCCTGAGCACGGCTTGAACCGTTTTTTTTATCTTTAATAATTCCTGCTGCAAAATAAATCAGCGAGGCTGCAAAAATCAAGCTTATGATAAAAGAAATTAAGTTAAAAGTTCTGGTTTTCATACTTCTTGAGTATAACGTATGCAATTATCGCGTGCAAGAATATAGCTTTCCTGCATTGTGTGCTTTTTTTCAAAATATGCCATGAGCGGCAAAAGTGAATACAGAACCGGATTTTTGAGTTCATTCAGAGCGTTTTCATCTAATTTTTTTAATTCACCTGAAAGCCATTTACAAAAACCGTAAAAGTCAAAACTGTTCAGATTTGTGTCTGCTGTTTTTGCTTTTGAGCTTAGAAAATAATCAAAAGATTTTTTATAGCCTTCCATAACTTCGGTTGTAGTTTTTCCATTTTCAAGATTTATAAGGTTTGTCCTGAACATTAACGCTGAATATTTTTTTTCGATTGGAGCAAGATGGTTTTGTGTTTTAAAATAAATATCGTCAAGATATGTGCCTTTTGTGTAAGGCTTTCCATTTGAATAGCAGAAATCGTTTCCTAAATATTCTGTTTTTTTTAAGCCTAAGGCATTTGCAAAATCACCGGCTGCAATTGTTACAGTTCCGCTTCCTGCACTCAATTGAATGAAATTTTCTCCCTTAAAAAATCCTGCCAGATTTGAAAGCGGATGCCCTGACGAAAAGAAAAGTATTTTTTCGTTGTTTTCTGCAAGTTTTTTTGCAATGCAGGAATAAGAGCAAAGATCAAGAATAAAAAAAGTAGTTTTATCCTGTTTTAATTTTTTATAAAGATTCTGATGCAAAAAATGTGCCCTGCTGATTGCCTGCCCGTCAATACTTACAACTGCGTCTGGTAAAATCTGTGATTTTAGCAAAGTAGAATAAGCCGTATCTGTTGAAATTATAAAATACTGGTTTTCGTTTTCTTTTAATTTTCTGATTGAAAAATCAAGGCTTGGACCTGCTGCAATTACAACTGCTGTCTTTTTTATATTCTTTTTTAATTCGCTAAAGATTGAATCTGTGCCTGGGCTTAGAGAAGCAAGTTTTAAATTTTCAAAGATATTTTTCTGCCAGATTTTTCCAAAATTGCTCTGTACGGCAAAGTCTGCTTTTACTGTCTGTAATGCTTTTTGAACTAAAGTTTTTATTAAAGAGAGTTTGTCTGTAAAAGCATTTTCCCAGCCCCTTAAATAGGTAAATGTTAAAGTTCCATAAATTGCAGGAAAATAATTTTGAATAATGTCATAAAAAAGAGAATCAATTGTAGAGAATATTATTCTTTTGTCGTCAAAAAGTTTTTTGCACTCAGGAATCTGCTTTAAAAAGTTAAAATCATCAGAAGTATTTTCTACAACGATTATTTTTCTTTCTGCATTCTGTTCAAGAAGTTTTTTTATGTGAAGCCCTGAACAAAGACCTGCAACAACGAAGAATTTTTTTGAAAATTCAAACTGTCCTGCAAAATTTTGGGCTTCTTTTAACGGATCATATTTTGAGCAGACACTTATATTTTGAACTAAAGGTATTTGAAAGTTATTTTTTGAAAGGATAATTTGAGTATATGAACTAGACATCAGTCATTTTCCTGCATTTTTGCAATATTGTTTCGATTTTTTTATTCAATTTTTCTGTATTTTCTCTAATTTTTTGCTGATTTAGTTCACGGTCTATTAAAAGAGTTTCTAAAGGAAAAAGTTCTTTTAAAATATTTTTGTCTTTTAAAATTTCTTTTGTATGTAAATAAATTTCTTTTGAATTGCTGTTATTCTGAAGTTCAACAGTTTCTGTCTCTTTTTCTGCAGCTGGAGAAAATTCAACTTCTTCCCAGTTTTTATCTTTTATTGGAAAAAGTGACGTCTTAAAATTGTAATGGTCAGAAAGCCTGAAAATCCGGTTATAAAAAAAAGGGTCTTGTGAAGTAAACCAGTTTCTGTATATTTTTAGCGGGCCATCGCTGTTAAATCTTGAAGCAGTCTGCCTTTTTTCTTTTGAATTCAATTTTTTGTCTTTATTTTGAGCGCGGGATTCGAGTTTATTTGGTTGTGTATGCTGAAATCCGTCAGAAGGGGCAAGGTCAAGCCCGCAGAAATAAATATTTTTTTTAGTAAGGCTCAGGCCCAGAAAAGCCGCCGTTCCGCTTACGGTTCCGTTTCTGAGCGCAGGTTTTGCCAGAATTTTTAGTCTTTTAAAAAGTCTTTCTCCAAAAGAGTTTTCATAAAATAATGGAAGAATTTTATTTTTCTGCAGAATCTGCTTTGGGCAGTTTGCTTCATCGGTTAAGGCAAAAACTGTATTTTTTAATTGAGAAAATTCATCTTCTGTAAGTTCTAAATGTTTTGTTGCCCAGAATCCGCCGTCTGTGCTCAGGACCATATCAGGAATAATTTTGTTATAAAGCAGAACTGAAAGAGAAGAGGAAAGTGCGAGCAGAAAAAAACTATTTCTGTTTTCTTTGATTTTTTTGAGCGAAGTTTTTAGTGAAGGGCCGGATGCCGTAATTAAAATGTCTTTTTCTATATTTTGAATGAGCGAAAAATTTTTTGAATATTTGCAGAAGTTTATTGAATTAAAAAACCATCTCTTTGAAAAATGTTCTCTTGTGGACAAAACATCGCGTGCAAGCAGCATTGCTTTTTTTATTTCCGCCCACAGTTTTTCTGATTCAGAGCAAAAAATATTTGTGCTTGCTGTCCAGTTTAAGATTATTGAAGACAGGAGTTTTTCTTCTCCAAGATAATTATAAAGTTCCTGGCAAAAATTTTTGTTTTCTTCAAAATAAAAAACTTTATTCCACAAAAAATCTGTAGAACTAAAATCTTTTACAAATCGAACTGCAATTAAGGGAATTTCCGGAAATTTTTCCCTTAAAAAGTTTGCACAGTAGGAAAGGGCAGGTTCAATTATAATTATGCATGAAGGTTTGTAAGAAACTTCTATTGAATTGCAAAAAGACTGGGCTTCTCTTGAAGGATTATATGCAGAATGAAAATACTTCCCGTTAAGTGTGCAGGTATTTTCTCCGTTTTTTGATTTCTGGAACTCAATTTTTAAATTTTTAAGGTTCACCGTTTTTTTATTTCCCTGATAAAAAAATTGCAGTTCCTTTCTGGTTTTGACATATTCCTGCAG
>CAVEBK010000099.1:0-4008 GCA_963613915.1 uncultured Collinsella sp. | reverse complement strand
CCTACGGCTATTTGGCATTTTTTAATAAAATAAACTCGACATTCAGCTATTTATTTAAAACTCGAAATTAAGGTTATTAACAAGTATAAAATCATATTAAAAATTTAAACATAAATAGATTTTTGTACTGAATAAAATTAAAATTATGCTTAACGATTATTTTAGACAAATGGAGAATTTACAATGAAATCTTTTAAAAGAATTTTGGGAATTATTTCTGCAGCTGCATGTTTGTTTGTATTTGGCGGCTGTTCGGAAGAAGATGCAGGCGCATTGCTGGGACCAGAAAACACATGGTGCGGAATGCCGGTTACTTATACGTCTGAAGATGGAACTACTAGTGCAACAATTTATGTATGGTGTTATTACACAGATACAGAAGTAAAGGGAACTGGAACTCTTGCAGGAATGAAAAGTAGTGTAACTTTGCCGGCAGGACTTACGTTTGTAGTAACTTCTAAAGTTGATAATAGCAGTATTATTTCCGGTTTGACAGCCAATGCTTATATTATGAAGAGTTTTTCAAAAGATACTGCTACTTCGACAGACCTTGATGCAACTGATACAACATATAGTTTTAAGGGCTCTAAAGCTGCCTGGACTGCTTTGTATTGGGCAAAAGCAGATTTAAGGAATTCCGATAATCAACTGTCTGTTTTACCAGTTTTGGCAACTTCAGCTTCGGCAACTAGTTTAACTTGGGATAGTGTAAAATCTACTTTCTCATGGAAGACACTTCTTGTTAATTATTTGCTTTAATAGTTTGTAAAGCGCAAGGGATAGTAGTGGCGCGCGTAGCGCGGTGCGCAGCACCGGAGGCGCGGTAGACGCCGTAGCCACGAATAGCCCGGTGTTACTGTCCATTTCTGGACAGTAACATGCGCCCGTAAAAATAAAAAACTTATTTTACTGCTTTTCCGTTTACGGTGATTGTTCCGATTGTAGGAGATTTTCCTGTTGGAATTGGAATGTCGCCTGTTCCGTTTAATCCGTAGAGAATTACGCGTACTGTTACGGTTTCGCCTTTTTCTGCTGTTACGGCCGGGTAAACACGGTAGCTCTTTTTAACGTTGCGTACCTGACGGTCTGTGTCGTCTGCAATGTTGCCCTGTTCTCCGTTTTTGAGCCACATAATCTGGCATGCCATGTTGCTTGTTCCGTGGTTTCCGTAAGAAAGTTCAATGCTTGTAAGTTCAATCTTTTTGTTTGCTGTAATAGGGAAGTCTACATAAACCTTGTCGCGGCCGATAATTTCTGAGCTGTAACTGCCGAATGTAAGTGCGCCCTTTGCAATGTCTGAACTGATTTTGCCTGAATTGTAAGACCAGCTGCCTTTTGAAGGAAGTGCCTTAGAAACTGACGCAACAGAAGTGTCGTCGCTTGTTCCTTCGAGAGAATTTGATGCTGCTTCGCTGTTGAGCCAGGTTGCAGAGAATGCGCCTTCTTCTGGTTTTAAGATTTTAAGGTCTGCTGAACCGCTTACTGCGTTCTGGTCTTTTGCCGTAGCAATTACTTTGATTACTGTGTCTTCCTTTACAGATTTTGCAGTTAAGAATCCGTTTGTGTCGATTTCTGCTGCTTCCGGGTCAGAAACTGACCATACATATTCTGCATTGGTCGGGTTTGCAGGTGTAAGGTTTGCACTCATCTGCATTGTTTTTTTGCCCTGAACCTGTTTGCGGTTTTTGTATGTGTTTACCTTGATTTCTGTAACCGGTCTGAATTCAACTGAATCGTCTGCAAGAACTTCGATTTTTGTAATATATGTTTTTGCGTTTGCTGTAACTGTAAGGTCGCAGCCTTTTTCGTAAACAACATAGTATTTTGAAACTGTTGCGTTTGTTGTGCCGTTGTTAAAATCGAAAGAAACTTCGCCCTGTTTTCCTGCTTTGATTGTTCCTTTTCCTGCAAAGTAGCCTGTAACTTTTACGAGTGCTTTATCTGCAAGTGGAAGTGTGATTGTGCTTCCTGCTGAACCCTGCAAGTGTGGTTTGTCTGCTTCCGGGGCAAAGCCTTCGAGTTTTAATGCAGAAACGTCTGTTGAACCGTCGAATGCATAAACTGTTTTAGAAACCTGTTCTCCTTTGAGTGCAGAAGAAGACTTGTCTTTAGAAACTTTCCAGCCTGATTTTTGTGCAAGTGCGTTAAGATCCCAGTCAAAGTCTGTGTCCTTGCGGTATTTGTTGCTCAAAAGATCAAAGTAGCGGTTTACGATTGCATCGCGTCCTGAAAATTCTGCTTTTACGTCTTCGGCTGCAATAATGTCCTTGCGGTCAGAAGTGTTGAGTTTTAATGATTTTGCTGTTTTTTTGTCCATCTTCCAGCCGATTACATTCTGTGGAACTCCCGGGGCTGTAAGTGGGGTTTCGAGCCAGATTGATTTTTCAATTCCAGAAGCTTTTGTGTTTACGTAAGCAATCTGGTTGTAATAGCCTGTTCTCCATGGAGTGCGGCCAAAATATGTCTGCTGGCGTTCATCTGTAATGACTGTTGAATTAAAGATTACAAGTCCCTTGCCTGCTGTTGGTCCGATTGTCATGCGAGGTGCGCCAATGTAAGAAACTTTTGTTGAATGTTTGTCGTCGTAAACTGCATTGATTTCGCATTCTTCAAAAAGTGCAACCTTGCCGGAAACTTCCATCCAGATAAAGTCTGTGTCGCCTTCAACATAACATTTGTAGAACCATGTTTTTCCTGTTGTGCGCAATGTGTCCTGGTGTGAAAGGAATGAACAGTTGTATGCAGCAACAAATCCGCTTCCGTCGTAACCGAGTGCTTCTGCCTGTGTGTTTGAACCTTTTACAGAACCGCGTTCAAATGTGTTTTTTACGGTAAGGTTTTCGAGAATTAAATTGCCGGTGCCTTCAAATTCAATTACACAGCGTTTTTTCTGTGCACCGTCTGCACGTTTGTTCAGACAGATGTCGCCGGAATTTGCTTCGTAAATTACAACGTCTGAGCCGTATTTTTGAGTGCTCTGACCCGAAAGTTTAATTGTTGCAGGACCGTTGTAGTAAAGAACTTCCTTGTATTCACCTTTTGGAAGGCTGATTGTGTATTCGCCACTGCCTTTTACACTGTCGATAGCTGACTGAATCGTGTCGAACGAAACATTTGCTGCGTCTGGACCAGAAAGCGTTACCTTAGGAGCAGCACTGGCAGCAAAAACCGTACTTGCAGCAAGAATTACTGCAGATAATCTTTTTAACATGAATTTCCTCCATTTTTAATAATAAATGAGCAGATAAAAATAAAATAACCGCTCAATTCAAAATAAAAATCACCGTTAATTTTATCACGTTTTAACAGATATTAAAAATCCGATTTTATGAAAAGAAAAAAGCTGGAGCACAAATTACCGAGGAAAGAACATTTTATTGTAAGAGATGCCTTGCCTAAAACATTTTCCAGCTTTACGGGGTTCCGCTAACGCTACATTGTACTTTGTTTTTTACACGGTAAAATTGTGCCGCGGATGGCACTAAAGACAATAGACCCGCACAAATTGCAAAGCAATTTGTGGCACGACAGGATGTCGTACAACGCCGTCGGCGTCGTTCCAATCTGGGCTAGCTTTTTCCGTAACGCAAAGTTTTTGAGATGCTGAACCAGTTTCAGCATCTCAAACGCGACGATTGCGCCTCGTCGCCTCGGACAGCGCAAAATAAGCAAAAAAATCAATTTTCTGTCTCTAAAAATGTGTAAAAATGCACATTCAGCACCATTTATATATGTGCAGGCAAATTATTTTTTCAAGAGGTGCACATATGGAAAAATTCAAATTACCGGTTTTTGAGAAATGGGAAGATTTAACCCTCGCTAATAACTTTATTTTCTGTAAAGTGATGGAAGAAAATCCTAATGTAGCAAAAGAACTGTTAGAACTTCTTCTCGACATAAAAATTGACCGGCTCGAAAGACCGCAATCCGAGAAGCAGTTTAAAACAGACTTTGTTTCCCGCGGAATTCGCTTTGATGTTTACGTAAAAGACGGAACCGGCAGGAGTT
>CAVEBK010000098.1:0-4036 GCA_963613915.1 uncultured Collinsella sp. | reverse complement strand
ATTGGTGCCCAGTGGGGCGATGAAGGAAAAGGCAAAATTGTAGATTACCTTGCCGAAGATGCTGAATACGTTGTCCGCTATGCAGGCGGACCAAACGCAGGTCATACAATTGTTGTAGACGGAAAGCAGTTTGCTCTTCATCAGGTTCCAAGCGGAATCCTTTACCCGAACAAATCAGTTTTTCTTGGAGCAGGAATGGTAATTGACCCTGAAGCTCTTTTTAACGAACTTAAAATGCTCAAAGACAATGGAATCGACTGGGAAGGACGCGTTTTTATTTCTGACCGCGCTCACATCATTCTTCCACGTTACCGCCAGATGGACAAAGACCGCGACGCTGCCCGCAAACGCCCTATTGGAACAACTGGCCGCGGAATCGGAATTGCATATTCAGAAAAAGCACAGCGCGACGGAATCCGCCTTGCAGACCTCGACTGGAAACAGAAGATGGAAGAATTTGAAGGCGAAGACCTCGAATATATCAACAAATACAAAGATCAGCTGATTAAAATGCGCGTAGATCTTACAGAAAAGATGTACGAATACCGCAACAACAACATTCTTTTTGAAGGCGCACAGGGCGCAATGCTCGACATTGATTCAGGCACATACCCTTATGTTTCTTCAGGAGCTTCCTGTGCTGCAGGAGCAGCAACCGGCTGTGGAATCGGACCTCATGATTTAGACAAAATCTTAGGCGTTTTTAAAGCTTACGAAACCCGCGTTGGAAACGGTCCAATGCCGACAGAATTCAACGATTCTGACGAAGCAGAAAGTGAACTTTGCCGCAAGGTACGCGAAACAGGCCGCGAATACGGAGTTACAACAGGCCGTGCACGCCGCTGCGGTTACCTTGACTTAGTAGCCCTCCGCTATGCCTGCCGTGTAAATTCAATCGACAGCCTCGTACTTACACACCTAGACATTTACGATCCAATGGAACAGATTGAAGCCTGCATTGCTTACGACATTGACGGAAAAATCGTTACGGACTTTCCTGCCGGAGTTGAAGCAATGGAAAAAGCAAAACCTGTACTTAAAAAGTTTAAAGGCTGGAAAACTTCCCTCAAGGAAGTCCGTGAATATTCTAACCTTCCAAAAGAAGCCCAGGACTATGTTGAATTTATCGAAGACTACTGCAACACTTCAGTTGGAATCATTTCGGTAGGTTACGAACGCGACGAAACATTTATCCGCAATAATCCGTGGACAAAATAATTAAAGGCTTTCGTTACATCTAAAACCTGACAGACAAAAAAAGGGCGTCCAAAGGCAAACATTGTCTTTAGACGCCCTTTTTATTTTAAATAGTCAAAATCAGGAACAGCAGAAATTTACAGAATATATTTTTCTATAAAGTCTGCAACGCCGTCCTCGTTATTTGTTTTTTCTGTTACGAAGTCAGCTTCTTTTTTTATCTGTTCGTTTCCGTTCAGCATTGCAACTCCATAACCGCATTTTAAAATCATGCTTTCGTCATTCATGCTGTCGCCAAAGGCGAGCGTTGTTGCAGGATCAATTCCAGAGTAATTTGCAAGCCATTCAATTGCTTCACCCTTTCCGCAGTCTGGAGGAAGAATTTCCAGAAAGTACGGTTTGCTCGTAAAAATTACGGCTTCACTTCCTAATTCCCTTTTTAGGATTTTCTGCAAATCCTGCAATTTTTCAGGTTCACCGGGAATAAGCATTTTATAAAAATCATTCTGCAAAAGTTTTTCGTAATCATCAGGACATTCACCTTTCAGGCCGCACATTTTAACGTCGCGCAAGGTCCAGTCAGTTTCCCTGCTGTAATAAACAATGTTGTCAGAATAAACTTCTGTTTCAAAACCATTCTGCAGTGCAAGTTTATGAGCTTTTAAAAGCGTCTGTGAATTTACAGTTTTCTTAAAAACCTGAATTCTCTTATGCATGTCAAAAATTGAAGCACCGTTTGTTGCAATTACATAGCGTCCGCTTTCCAGAAACGCAATATTAAGACGGCTTACAAAAGGTTTTATTCCGTCTTCTGCCCGGCCGGAACATAAAACAACGTATATTCCCCTCTGAGCACAACGGCGCAGGACTTCAACATTCTTGTCGCTGATCTGCCGGTTGTCGTTTAAAAGCGTGTCATCTAAATCCAATGCAATAAGATTTACGTGCAGTTTTTCTGTATTCTTCATAATTCTCTTTTTTCTCCGGATATTTACAGTCCTTAGCAGTATTTTCTAGAACATGCGGCTGCGGTTATCTGGCATTTTTTATAAATTAAAGCCGTTTAACAAAAAATCTCTTTTACCTTTGCCTTGAACTTATTTCCTCTGTCAAATTCATTTGTAAACATTCCAAAGCTTGTGGCACCCGGACTAAAGACAACGATTTTTTCGCCTGATTCACCTTTTAAAAGAACGTCACCTTTTAACTTTGCAAGCATTTCGTCCAAATTCTTAAAAGGTCCCTTGTAGCCGATGTTATATTCTGCAAAATCCTTAATGATTTTGTCTGTTGCCGAACCTTCAAGCAGATAAATTGACTCTGGCTTTAAGCTGTCACTTTTAGCAATTGTCTGTGCAACCGGGCTTAAATCCAGTCCCTTGTCTGTTCCACCGCTCAAAAAAATAACCGGTTTACCGAAAGCCTGGGTTGCTTCCGCAGCTGCTTCTGGAACAGTTGCCGCGCTGTCATTGTAAAACTTTAATGTACATTCACTTCCTGCAGCATTTTTAAACGTATAAGAATGGAAGAATTCGAGTCTGTGTTCAATTCCATTCCAGTTTCCAAGAATCTGCACAATCTGCTCAGGAGCTACGCCCATAAGCTCAAGAACAAGGGCCGCATTCAAAACATTAAGGCGCATGTGCTTTCCTGGAACTAAAAGACCTTTTAAAATTGTGTCGGTTTCTTTTCCGTGAGTTTTTGCATAACGGCTCATCAGTTTTTCCGGAAGACGACAGACACCATTTCCAGTTTTGTCCTGCCAGACGCCCCACACTCCCTGCGGCAGTTTTTTCTTTGAATAACGCAAAACCTGGGCCTTTGTTTCTTTAGCAAAGATATTGCCCCAGTTTTCAATTAAAGTTCCGCCGTCGGCTGCCGGATCGTCATCAAAATCAAGAATCGTAAAATCGTCTTTTGTCTGATCCGCATAAATAAGTTTTTTGTCTGCAACATAGGCAAGCATTGAATGATAGAAATTCTGATGATCAGGAATAATTTTTGTAATGATTGCAATGTGAGGTTTTAGAGCTTTTCTTCCGTGAAGGTCTGCAAGCTGCCAGCTCGACAGTTCAAGAACGACCGGGGTTGTTCCGCTTGTTTTTTCCAGGAATGTAAGAGGACTTACTGTAATGTTTCCTCCAAGAAAGGCTTCAAATCCGGCCTGCAAAAGTCCGTAATAAACTGCACTTACAGTCGAGCTTTTTCCTTTTGAACCAGTAACGGCAATAACAGGAGCTTTTGTAAAATGCAAGAACAAACTGATGTCGCTTTCAATTGCCTTTGCAGCTGCCAGATATTTGTTTCCGTCGTATTTTACGCCAGGATTTTTTATTACGCAGTCGGCATTTTCAAAATCTTCGATTCTGTGTTCGCCCAGGCGATATGTAAGGCGGCTTTTGTCAAGTTCTTTATCCTGTTCAAGAGATTTTATGGTCGGAGCAAGCTGTTCTGCAGTTTTCATGTCTGTTGCAAGAACATAGGCACCGTGTTTTAACAAAAATCGCACAGAAGCTTCGCCCCCACCGTTAAGGCCAAGCCCCATTACAACAACGTGTTTTCCAGCAATATCTTCGATTTTTTCAAAAAAACAGCCTTCCGGATAAATTTTCGGAACAGGAGGAAGAGGTTCTTTCAAATCAGCCATTTTGTGCCTCCAATAAAATTTTTAAGGCGGGCGTTTCCTGCCATTCTGGCAGGCCGCGTGTTGCGTGGTTTCATTCCGGTGCAAAGCCCCGGAACGGCGCTGCCGCCACTCCACCCGCTAACGCAGGAATTTTTTTCTAGTTCGAATGTCGAGTTTCAATAAAAACATATCAAATAGCCTCTCGTCGAGAAC
>CAVEBK010000097.1:0-4116 GCA_963613915.1 uncultured Collinsella sp. | reverse complement strand
CAGAAAGACTTCTGGTGAACTGTCTTGTAAAAAACGTAAAAGAGGCAGAAGAGTTTTTCAGGGAACTTTTTGAAAATTCAGGACTTAAAGTAAACGTTAAGGGTGAAAAAAATCTGCTGGAAAAAATTCTTGAAACAAATGCTGATTCGGTTTTGATTTGCGCAGAAACCGATGAACTTTTAAAAGAAAAACTTTCTCAATTAAAAATAAATGATTTTTATCCTGACAGCCTAATTACAGAAAAAGTTTTTGAAGTAGACCGTTCACTCTGTGCAAAATTTAATCTCAGTGCTTCGCAGGTTGCTTTAACTGCAAAAAGTATTCTTGAAGGCAAAAATTCTGGCTACTTTTATAAAGACGGAGAAAAAATAAAGATCCGCATAAAATATCCGCCGGCGTCTGTAAGTTCTGTTCCTGATTTATTAAATTTTTTGACCTTTAGCTCTGAAAATGCAATTCCGCTTGCAGGCCTTGGAGAAGTAAGCACAAAGTCTGTAGAAAATGTTTTTTATCGTTTTAACCGCCTCGAATCAAAAAAAGTTTTTTTACAGGAAAATCTTCAGAACGAAAAATATGTGCTGAATCCTGACGCAGAAAATCTTATTGAATTAAAGCACAATACAATTGTCCTTCTTTTTATCGTTATCCTTCTTTTGTACTGCGTTATGGGCGCACAGTTTGAATCTTTTACTATTCCGCTTTTTATGCTGCTTGCCCTGCCACCGGCGTTCAGCGGAGCCTTTTTATTTTTGTTTGTCTGTGGTCAGACACTGAACATTAATTCTGTAATTGCTCTTGTCGTGCTTTTTGGTACAAGCGTAAACAGCGCAATCATTCTCTGGGAAAACATAAAGGAAGAAAAATTGCTTTCGAGTCAGAATCTCTGCCTTCGCTGTAAACAGAAACTGCGTTCAATCTTAATTACAAACTTAACGAGTGCCCTTGCGCTTTTGCCGTTTGCAATCGATCCTCTGCATAAAAATTCTCAAAGTTCAATGGCAGTCGCAATCTGCGGCGGGCTTATTTTTTCTTTTGTAATTGTTCTTTTTGTTGTTCCGGTAATTTTATTTAAGTTTTCGTCTAAAAAAGACTGTCTGTAATTTTTTTAAGATTTTAAGGAAACATACTATGAATAAAAGTTTTTATGATTCGCCCAGGCGTTCTTTTTTTATTTTTACGGTTCTTTCTCTGATATTCCTTGCTGCAGTTTTTAGAGTAGAAACCGGTGACAGAAAAAATTCAAATTATTGTGTCTTAACAGTTGAATTTGAATATTTTGGCATGGACCCGAAAAAACTCGAAGAACTCATAACAATTCCGCTTGAAGAAAAATTGAATTCGCTGACTTCGATTTTAGAACTTTCTTCTACGGTTGAATATTCAAAAACTTTAACGAGCATTTATTTTTCAAAAAAAGAAAATCCTGCAAAACTTTACCTGGCGGTGCGGAGAATTGCAGATTCTCTGTATGCAGGTCTGCCGTCGGATGTTCAAAAACCAAGAGTTTATTCGTCGGCTGCTGCCGATAAGGGAAGCCTTTGCGTTGCTTTTACTGCAAAAGAAAATTCAAGCATAAATAATTCAATCTTTAGAAACGAAATTGAGACAAAATTAAAAAAACGTCTTGAATCAATTAAAGGCGTGAGTGAAGTCGTAATTTCCGGCGGAGAAAGGGAAGAAATTCTAATCAGTTTTAATCCTGAAAAACTTGCTTTGCTTCAATTGCCGCCACAGGAGCTTTCTCAAAAAATTCAAAATGAAAATTTCAATAATTACACTTCTTTTGTTTATTCCGGTAACCAGAAACAGGCAGTAGAATTCAAGACAAAACTTAATTCAATTGAACAGTTAAAAGACCTTTCTTTGACGAACGCACATGGCACGACACAGTTAAAAAATATTGCTTGTGTAAATTATTCTCCCAAAAAAGAAAACGAAAAGGCGTTTTTAAATGGAAAAGAATGTGTTTTTCTTACAATAAAATCTTCGTCGGACGGAAACAGCATAAAAATTTCAAAAGAAACCAGGTCGATTTTAAGCTCTTTTGAATCGGACAATATTGAATACAGAATTCTTTATGATTTTGGGCAGAGACAGCAGAAATTGCTTAAAAATGTGGTTTTTGCACTTGTTCAGAGTTTTTTATGTGTAGTTTTAATAATTCCATTCTTTTTTAATTCTGTGCACAAAATTTTTCTTGTTGTCCTTATGCTTCCTTTTTCGTGTCTGTGGACTGCGGGGCTCCTCTGCATTCTTGGAATAAGCATAAATCAAAATACAGTGGCAGGGCTTTCGATTGCACTCGGACTTGTCGTAGATCCAGCCCTTGTGGTCGCAGAACTTGCTGAAAATTCAATTGATAAAAAAACGTTTTTTGAACGATTGAAAAAAGAATACGGCGCCCTGATTTGTGCTTCACTTACTACGATTCTTGCGTGCATTCCGCTTTTTTTTACAGACAGCATTGTTCCTGGAATAAAAAACATTGCCGCTGCTGTGTGCGTTATGATTTTTGTTTCTTCTGTCCTTGTTTTAGTTTTTCTTCCGTGTTTTGTGTTTAATAAAGCGGAGCAGGAAAATAAAAATGCTTTTCAAAAGTTTATAAATGCGTTTGAAAAAAAATATGTGAGGTTAAGCTATTTTCTTTCGCGATTTTCGATTAAGAACAAAAAAATAATTACGCTTTGTTACGTTTTTTTTGTTGTTCTGCCTTTTTTTATTATTCTTGCGATTCCCCGGAATTTAAAAATGGATTTTCAAAAAAATGTGCTTTTCTGTTCTGTTGATTTTGAAACTGAAAAATCTGTGGATTTTATAACGGAAAAACTTTCTGTATTTACAAAAAAGGTTTTAGAGGGTGATTTTATTGAATTTGTTAAGAGTGAAGTCAGAAACGGCAGTGCAGAATTTGAAATCGGTTTTTCAGAAAAAACAAAAAGACTTAAGGCTGCGACATTTGTTCAAAAACTTAAAGGATACGCTGGCGGCGGATTTTTGTTTGTAAGCGGGGCGGAAGAAAAAAATCAGAAAAAACATACTTCGGTTCAGGTTGCTTTTACCGGAGAAGTTTCAGAAGAATGCAGAAAACTTGCAAAGGAAGCTGCTGTTAAGCTTTCTCAAAAAAACGAAGTCAGTAATGTTGTCTTGAATTTTAAAAATGAGCATGAAGAATACATTTTTATTCCGGATTTTGTTCAGCTTGCAAAAAATGGTTTAAGAGTAAAGGAACTTGCTTTTTATTTACGCTGGATTTTATACGGTCCTGTTGCAGACAAATGGAGCGAAAACGGTTTTGAGCAGGATATAAGAATTCTCGGAAAAATACAGGAAATAAAGCAGACTGTTGTGCCTGTCACAACTTCTCAAGTGGTTTTAACTGGCCTTGGAAAAATAGAAAAACATAAAAGCATTTCTAAAATTTACAGAAAAGACGGCCGTCGCTGTGCGTATATTACGGTTGAAATTGAAGGTCTGGCAAACGACAAGGCTCTTTTGTCATTAAAAAATGAATTGAAAAAAATTGATTTTAAGGAAGGATATTCGTATTCGCCTGACTGGCAGGTTTCAAGGTTGTCGCTAAATTACAGAATACTTTTTTGTGCCTTTGCTTTTTGTTTTATGCAGATTTTTTTACTGCTTTTAATGCTTACAGAAAATCTCAAAAAAAGCATTCAGATTATTCTGACCATAAGTGCCAGCGCATTTTTACCGGTTTTTATAAAAATTATTCTGGGTGAGCCGCTTTTTCCCGGAGATGTGTGCGGAATAATTGTTCTTTGCGGAATTGCCGTAAACAATGCAATCTACATTCTGGAATCAAAATCAAAAAGAATTGAATTTAAAGTCCGCAGCAAGTTAAAAAGCATTCTTGTTTCTTCGTTAACGACTGTCGCCGGAACTCTTCCATTGCTGATTTTTAGCGCGGACCAGTTTTCAAGGAATATTTCGTTTTTTATGTTTTTTGGAATTTTAAATTCCGTAATTTTAAGCCTTGTTTTTCTGCCCGGAATTTTTTATGAGAGAAATTAAATAGATGGAGGTTTTTTATGATAAAAGAAAGATTGCAAAAGTTTATCAGCAGTGCTGTTTTATTTTTCTACATTGTTACTCTTGTTC
>CAVEBK010000096.1:0-4291 GCA_963613915.1 uncultured Collinsella sp. | reverse complement strand
AACTGATGGGATTTGTTCCACCAAGCGACTACGACAAGTCAATGATTAACTTAAAGTAATTTTTAAGTAATTTAACATAAAAAAGGGGCTGTCCAAAAAGAATGGACAGCCTTTTTTTATCTGCACAAGCTGCAGATAAGTTCTACGCATTTTTCGATTCCAAGGCTGCTTGTCCTTAGACAAAGGTCGTAGCTTTCTGCAGCCCCAAAAACTTCGTTAGTGTAGTATGCGCTGTATTTGCGCCTTGCCTTATCAACTTCGTGCATGTGCTTTATAACCTGAGCTTCTGTAGAGCCCGGCATGATTTTTGTTTTTAAGCGGTTTATTTTCCAGTAGGAATCTGCACTCAAAAAAACGTGGAGGGAATTGTCAAATTCCTTTAAAATGCTGTTTGCGCAGCGGCCGACGATAACGCAGTTCCCCTTTTCACCGATTTTCTTGATTATGTCCTTTTGAATTTTAAAAAGTTTTTCGTCTAAAGGTGCGTTGTACATGTCAAAAAGGCTCTGAGTAAAGCCAAAGTGAGCCGGAACTTTTTCGTCAAGATCCAGGATAATGTCTGCATCGATTCCTGCTTTGCGCGCAGTCTGCAATATTATTTCCTTGTCTATAAAGTCAAAGCCCAGATTCTTTGCGACTTTCTGCCCTATTTCCAGGGCACCTGAGCCAAATTCACGGCTCAATGTAATTATCTTCTTCATTTTAATTCCTTGTAAAAAAAACGCATTTTCTTTGGTTGCAGTCTTATAAAACCTTATTCAAAAAGTTTATCGTGCGCTCATGTTTCGGGTTCTTTAACACTTCTTCTGGTGTACCTTCTTCGATTACGTAGCCGCCGTCCATAAAAATAACGCGGTCTGCAACCTCGCGCGCAAAGCCCATTTCGTGCGTTACGCAGATCATTGTCATTCCAGCCTGTGCAAGTTCCTTCATTACTGCAAGAACTTCGCCAACCATTTCAGGGTCAAGAGCGGAAGTCGGCTCGTCAAAAAGCATGATTTGCGGGTTCATTGCAAGTGCGCGTGCAATCGCCACACGCTGCTTTTGTCCGCCGGAAAGCTGCTGCGGGTAAGTGTCCGCCTTGTCTCCAAGCCCTACGCGGCTCAAAAGAGAAAGAGCCTTTTTTCCAGCTTCTTCCTTCGTCATTTTTTTTAGTTCAACCGGAGCAAGCATTATGTTTTCGAGAGTCGTCATGTTCGGAAAAAGGTTAAAATGCTGAAAAACCATTCCGATGTTTTCCCTTGCCCTGTTTATATCAATGTGTCTGTCGCTTATGTTTTCTCCGTTTACAATCACATTTCCGCTGGTAATTGATTCAAGACGGTTCAGGCAGCGCAGAAAAGTTGATTTTCCAGAGCCTGAAGGTCCGATCACAACCACAACTTCCCCTTCGTGAATATCAATGTTTATGTCTTTTAAAACTTCAATTTTTCCGAAAGATTTTTTTAGGTTTTCTATATGAATCTTTACGTTTTTTGAAGATTCCTGAGTTTCAGTCGTTTCCAAATCCTCTTTCAGACTTTTATTGTTTTCTGTATTAGCGTTCATCCTTCTTTAGTCTCCTTTCAATAAGTTTTGCAATCCGGCTTAAAGTTACGATTACGACCATATAGAAAATTCCGACAATCGCCCAGGTCTGCAGGCTTTTGAACGTGTTTCCGGAAATTGTCTTTCCCATATTTGTAAGTTCAGGATAGCCGATTACAGACAGAATCGAAGTGTCTTTTAACGTAATAATGAACTGGTTTATTATCGAAGGAACCATCACCTTAAATGCCTGTGGCAGAATTACGCGTCTCATGCTTTTTCCGTAAGGAAGCCCGAGCGAACGTGCAGCTTCCATCTGACCCTTGTCAATCGACTGAATTCCTGCGCGGAAAATTTCTGCCATATAAGCTCCGCAGTTCATGGAAAGCGCAATTGTTCCAGCCTGCAGGGCCGGCAGACGAAAATTGTTCACGCCAATCAGACGCATAAACTGAGGAAAACCAAAATAAATAAAATACGCAAGAACAATCAGAGGAACGCCACGGATAGCGTCAACATAAACTGTACCGACAACATTCAGTGTTTTTGCGCGGCTGACGTTGCATAAAGCAAAAATAAGACCGATTACCATGGCAAACACGAGTGCAAGAAGCGTAAGCACAAGAGTGTATCCAAGCGATCTTAAAAGCATAAAAAAGTAAGTGTGCAGAATGGAAATCATTAAAAAAGCTCCAGAAGAAAGTAAAAATGTTTGCAACGCAAACTGGAAAATCGGCCTATTTTAACATGTGGAAAAACTTTGTAAAAGTCAGAATAAAATATAAAAAAGAAAGGAATTTTTAATATTACGGGCGCATCTGCCTTGCGGCAGACCGGGCTATCCAGGGCTACGGCTTTCGCCTCCGACCAAACGCTGCGCGTTTGTTTGCGCTTCGCGCACCCTTCCTATCCCTTGCGCAAGCAAACTCTCAGCGTATCAGTCTGAGACTGATACGCAAGCATCCCTTGCGCAGGCAAGGGCGTGCGCAAAATGCGCACAGAAAAGCCTAACAGTGTCATGCTGAATTTATTTCAGCATCTGCCGTATTAGGCTAAATGCCCCGATTTTTGTTCTAAATAAAAGGATGAATGTCGATTTTTTTTGTGAAAATGTCAAATAGCCGTAGTCGAGGTTCTGACACAAACGCACCTTGCGCTTGTCGCAACCGTGCGGCTTGCTGGCAGGTTCTCGACGAGAGGCTATTTGAAGTGCTTTATATCCACCTCGACATTCAATCTATTTTATTTAAGATACTTCGCGATGATTTCGTCGTATTTTCCGTTTGCGCGGATGTTTTTAAGACCAGCGTTGAACAGGTCAAGGAGTTCCTGGTTTACAGGATTCATGATTGCAAATCCGTAAGGAGCACCTTCGCTTTCCATTCCTGCAGGAATTTTCAATGCAAGACCAGCAGATTTAATATTGTCAGCAATGATTGGTGTGTCTTCGCAGCATGCAGCAGAGTTTCCAAGGATTACATCCTGGTACATTGTAGGAGAATCTTCAAAAACAGTTACAGTAAAACCGTATTTTGCCTTAAGGCTGTTTGCAAAGTCAGCTCCGGCAGTTCCGTTTTTAACAGCAACGTTCTTTCCGCGAAGGTCTTCATAAGAAGAAATGTCTGAATTTGCTGCAACAACAAAAGTCTGAGTAGCGTTGTAGTATCCGTCAGAGAAAATCCAGCCTGAATCAATTCTTTCCTGCTTGATTGTAGCACCAGCAATAAGAGCGTCAGCCTGACCAACCTGAACAGCTGCAACACCAGCATCCCAGCCTAAAGACTGCAAAGTGTAGTCAAATCCCTGGTCTTCTGCGATTGCCGCAAGAATGTCCACATCGATTCCTACAAATTCGTTCTTTTCGTTTGTGTATTCAAACGGTCTAAAAACAGTGTCTGTAGCAACAATCCATTTTTTTCCTTCAGCTGAAGCTTTTGCATCTCCAGACTTCTTGCTGCATCCAGAAAAAGCAACAGCAAAAGAAAGAACGGCTGCAACTAAAACCAAAACTTTTTTCATTTTTTTCTCCTGTAAAATAGAAATTTAAAATAAAAAAGGGAAGAAAAAGCCTTCGTAAACGCCATTGTCTTCCCCGTCTTATGCAAAAAGAATATAAAAATATGTTGTTTTTGTCAAATTGCAATAGAAGGCAGCTAAAAATTTCAGTTTTTAGGTTGCGTTGAATCTGTTCTTCCTGTTTCAAATCAATACACATTTTGCTATATAAATGCTACAATAGTGAGTATGCAGGAAACAAGAAAATTACCGATCGGAATTCAGAGTTTCGAAAATTTAAGACAGAACGGCTACGTTTACATAGACAAAACAGAATTTGTTTACAGCCTTGTACATACTGGAAAGGTTTATTTTTTAAGCCGTCCGCGCCGTTTTGGAAAAAGTCTTTTTCTTACAACCTTAAAAGCATATTTTGAAGGCAAAAAAGAGCTTTTTGCAGGCTTAAAGATTGAAAGATTAGAAAACGACAATCCTGACGCATGGAAAAAATATCCGGTAATCTATCTGAACTTTGCGCAGAACAATTTTTCTAAAGAAACTTCCCTCGAAAAAAACATAAACCTGCAGCTTTGCGAGTATGAAAAAGAATACGAAGTTTCTCCATGTTACACAGATCCTTTGGATTCTACCGATTTTGCCGGCCGCTTTATAAATATCGTACAGACAGCCAGAAAAAAGACAGGGCTGCCAGTTGCAGTCCTTATTGACGAATACGACAAGCCTCTTTTAGACGCCCAGAATAACGAAG
>CAVEBK010000095.1:0-4627 GCA_963613915.1 uncultured Collinsella sp. | reverse complement strand
GTTCTCGACGAGAGGCTATTTGATATGCTTTTATTGAAACTCGACATTCGAACTATTAAAAAATGCCAAATAGCCGAGAGGCATTTGAATTATTTGTAGAGGAAAGTAAGAATGAAAAAAAATAAAGTTGTTTCAATTGCTTCACTTCTTTTTTTATTGAACGGATTAATAATTACATGCGGATTCTGCTTTCTTTTATGGCAGAATATGCTGACAGTGCGGACCGTTGCAGAAAACCAGACTGCCGAAAATATGCGTACCTTTGGACTTGCACTCATTGACGGAGTTGCAAGCCACACAGCCGACGAAGATTCATTCCTGAAAAAATTCAATCTGAATAACAAAAGCCAGGATTTTCGTCTTACGGTAATTGCGCCGGACGGCGTTGTAACCGGCGACTCCGAAGTACAGAATCTTTCTACCCTCGAAAACCACAAATACCGCGACGAAGTAAAAGCTGCCCTTGCCGGTAAAGAAGGCAAGGCGATTCATAAAAGTACGGTTTCGGGCCTGGACGTAATGTATTATGCTCTCCCGGTAAAAATTCAAAACGAAACATACGTTCTCCGCCTTTCTGTTCCGCTTTCTGCTGCCGTTTATTTTTCTAAAGGCGCACGTGACCAGATTGTCGTAACAATGTTTGCAGTCTTTGTCGTAATCATGCTTTTAACGTTTATTGTTTCTGCGTTTATCGTTCACCAGATAAACAAGCTCGAAAATCTTTCCGGCGAATACAAAAAAGGCAACTTTGACGCAAAAAGCACGGTTACAAGCCCGAAAGAACTTGCAAAACTCGGACGCCGGATGGAAGTTATGGCAACGGAAATGAAGCGTCTTGAACAGGTCAGAAAAGACTTTGTTTCCAATGTTTCCCACGAACTGAAAACTCCGGTAACTTCAATTACAGGCTTTACGGAAACTCTCCTGGACGGAGCAATAGAAGACAAAAAAACAGCCGTTCACTTTCTGCAGATAATAAATGCACAGTCAAAACGGCTTATGGCAATAATCGAAGATCTTTTAACGCTTTCCCGCCTCGAAAAAGACAATAAAAAGCCTGAAACAATGAAGCAGGACGTTGTTGCCTTAACCCGGCAGGTTTGTGCGCGCTTTAACGAAAAGGCACAGAACAAAAAAATCAGGCTTTCGTGCTCTGTTGACCTTTCAACGCTCACAGATTCACAGAAAGAACATCCTGTTTACTGCATGCTTAACGAAGGACTTTTTGACGAAGCACTCGGCAACTTAATAGACAACGCAATAAAGTACTGCCCTGAAAATACAGAAGTTGAATGCAGCGTAAAAATGAATGCACAGAAAAATTACGTGCAGATTGCAGTAGAAGACAACGGAAGCGGAATCCCGGAAGAATTCAGGGAACGCATTTTTGAACGTTTTTACCGTATAGACAAGGGCCGCAGCCGCGACATGGGCGGAACCGGGCTAGGCCTTTCGATTGCCGCTCATATCATTAAAGCTCACGACGGAACAATCTGCGTTACGGATCGCCTGGACAAAAATCACGGAGCGCGGTTCTTAATTGAACTTCCAGTCGTAAAAAATAATTAAAAGACGGAAGGTTGAGATTATTTTATTAAAAATTATCAAATAGCCGTAGCCGGGGTTTTCTGTAAATGACCGCCACGGATGGCGGATAGAGACTGGCAAAAACTTGAAAGAGTTTTTGCGATAAAGAAAATGACAGGAAGGCATTTTCTTTATTAGGGTTCCCGGGGAAAGTCTGTTTGATGCGTTTTTACTTCTGTGGAACTCCACACACTCCGTCATTGCAGGTGGCGGTCTGTGCGTTTTTTACAAATTCCTGCCATTTAAAGGTTAAAGTGCCGTCCTGGGTTTCAATAATTGGAATTCCAATCAGGCCTTTTTCCTTCGCTTTTGCAAATTTTTCTTTTGTGTCCCTCATAACAAGAAACTTTTTAAGATTCTGCAGATTTGTCGAAATGTCAAAAAATTCGTATTCAACATTTTCTTCATCAAAAGATTTTTTACAGGCAACACAATCCGGACATAAAGAAGAACCCCAGACTTTTAACATAAAGCACCTCCAAAAAAAGTAATCTATGACAGTTTATTTCAAAAACAGGAAAAAGTGTAAGCGTCGGGTTTATTTTAATTGTCAAATAGCCGTAGCCGAGGTTCTGACACAAACGCACCTTGCGCTTGTCGCAACCGTGCGGCTTGCTGGCAGGTTCTCGGTGAGAGGCTATTTGAAGTGTGTTTTTATTGAAACTCGACATTCAAGACATTATACTATTATATATGTAGAAAACAGTCATAGGGGGAAAAGTGATGTACGAATCTGGCGAAGATTATCTTGAAGCAATCCTGCGTCTTCAGCTCGAAAATGGTTTTGTACGTTCAGTTGACGTTGCAAACAAACTTGCAGTTTCCCGTCCGAGTGTAAGCCGTGCCATGGGACTTTTGGAAAAAGACGGTTATATCGAATTCACAATTGGAAACACAATAAAGCTTACAGAAAAAGGACAGAAAAAAGCAGAAGATGTTTACGGACGCCACAAATTACTGACTGTTTTTTTACAGAAAATTACAGGCCTGCCGGAAGAGCAGTGCGAAGAAAATGCCTGCCGTGTTGAACATCAGATCGACGTTGATGTTGTAAACGGAATTAAAAACTGGGTCGAAAAAAACTAAAATGTCAAAAAACAGAAATTCTTCAGTCCTGCCCTTAAGTTTTAGAGATGTAAAAAAGCACGAATATAAATTATTTTTTTCCTACTTTAAGCCACACAAATGGCTTTTTTTTGCAGATTTGTTCTGTGCAGTCTTTGTAGCTGCGGTTGATGTTGTTTTTCCTGTAATTTCAAGATTCACCTTAAATAAAGTTCTTCCTCGTTACACTCAGTTTACAGACGGACAGTCTGCGGGCGGAATTTCTGTTCAGCGTGCAGTTGTAATTACTTTTTTTTCGATAATTGCGCTTTGTTTTGTACTTTGTGTTCTGCGCACAATTGCTCAATGGTTTATTACATATTTTGGACATGTTTTTGGGGTTGCTGTCGAAAAGGATATGCGCCGCGACATTTTTGAACACATAGAAAAACAGTCATTTTCATTCTTTGACAAAAACCGCACAGGCCAGCTTATGAGCCGTGCAACTACAGATTTATTTGAAATTTCAGAACTTGCCCACCACGGCCCGGAAGATTTATTGATTTCTCTCCTTACGCTTTTTGGTGCCTTTTTTGTAATGGTAACAATCCGCTGGCAGCTTGCGTTAATTGTTTTTACAACCCTGCCTCTTCTTATTTTTGCAGTTTATTCAAGCAGAAAAAAATTAATGGGTTCTTCAAGCCTTGTTAAAGGAAAAACAGCGGAAATTAACTCTGCGGTAGAAAGTTCAATCAGCGGAGCGCGGACCACAAAAATCTTTACAAACGAAGAATACGAATTTGCAAAATTTGAAAAAAGCAATCAGAACTTTTTTGATGCAAAACAGCTTTATTACAAAGCAATGGCAGGAATGCACTCAAAAATGGAATTTGTTACTCACATTCTGAGCGTCGTAATTCTTGCCGTCGGTGGATTTTACATAATGAAAGGCAGAATGACACTTGGCGATTTAGTTGCCGCAAATATGTTTGTTGCAGCCTTTTTGCAGCCAATCCGTCGTCTTGCAAATTTTGTTGAACAGTTCAGCACTGGAATGGCAGGATTTATGCGTTTTTCAGAAATGCTGCAGACTCACGAAGAAATGCCGGAAAAAGCAGATGCAGTTGAACTTTCTCCGGTTATCGAAACTGTTGATTTTGAAAACGTAAGTTTTAACTATCCGAACGATTACCAGGTATTAAACGGCGTTTCTTTTAACGTAAAACGGGGACAGACAGTTGCCTTTGTCGGTCCGAGCGGCGGAGGAAAAACAACACTCTGCAATCTTCTGGCACGTTTTTACGATATAAAGGGCGGTTCAATAAAAATAAACGGAAAAGATATCCGCGACTATAAATTAAAGTCACTGCGGTCGCAGATAGGTTTTGTTCAGCAGGATGTTTTTATGTTTGCAGGAACTATAAAAGAAAACATTGCCTACGGAAGACCAGACGCAACCGACGCAGAAATTATCGAAGCTGCAAAAGAAGCAGAAATTTACGACGATATTATGAATATGCCCGGCGGTTTTGACAGCGTAATCGGCGAACGCGGAATAAGACTTTCCGGCGGACAAAAACAGAGAATCAGTATTGCCAGGGTTTTCTTAAAAAATCCTCCGATATTGGTTCTGGACGAAGCAACCAGCGCCTTAGACAGCATTACGGAACAGAAAATCCAGAGTGCATTTGACAGACTTTGTACGGGGCGCACAGCCTTTGTAATTGCGCACCGCTTAAGCACAATAAAAAATGCAGACATGATTGCAGTTCTCGAAGGCCACAAAATTGCAGAAATCGGAACTCACGAACAGCTTTTAAAGAACAAAGGCGAATATTTTAACCTCTACACAGCCCAGACTCGAATTTAGTAATAGAAAAATTAATTTTAACTAACAGAATGTCGAATTTATTTTACAAAAAATGTCAAATAGCCGTAGTCGAGGTTCTGACACAAACGCACTTTGCGCTTGTCGCAACCGTGCGGCTTGCTGGCA
>CAVEBK010000094.1:0-5629 GCA_963613915.1 uncultured Collinsella sp. | reverse complement strand
TTTTATTACTGCGCATAAATCTTTCTCCAGATAATTTCCACGTCCAGTACGAACTCCGGTTTTTCCGCCCGCAATTTTTAATTTATAAAAAAAAATTTCTTCTTCCGTAGAAGCGCAAATCCGGCTCCAGGTAATAAAAAGCATTTTTTGCTCATTTGCCCACGAAATTTCAGTTTTTACAGGAGAAGCAAGGCTTAACGGAAAAACAGCATTAAGCACTATTGATTTTTCCACAGCTGCAAGCATTTCTTCTTCGATCGATTCTGAAAAAAGGAGTCCTAAGCAGACTTCTTGTAATTCGTTTTCATTATCTTCTTCACTTTTTAAGATTTTTATTTCTGTTCCGTCTTTTAACGTTTCTTTGATTGAATTTTCCTGTAAATCAGAAGAATCCTCTTCTGTTCCATTTAACAAAGTCTGGCCAAACTTAATTGATTCAATCTGTAAATATTTCTGACCGCTGAAAAATGTCGTTTTTACTTCTTCAAAAAAATTTAATCCGTTTTTATCTTTTATATTTTTTGAAACCGTCAAAATATACTCTGTTCCAATTTCATAATTATCCTGCGGCACAAAGATGAATTTTGTTTCATCGCTACCAGCCTTAAAAAACGTTCCTGAAATTGCAGGCGAAAACGAAACATTTGCTTTTACAGATTCAAAATCCATTGGTTTTGAAAAAATAAAACCAACCGGCATTTTTTCTTTAAGATTTCCGTCAATTTCAAGGTTTGTGTACCATATGGCGGAAGCTTCTGAGCCTGAAAGAGCGAGAGAGTCTGCATCAACAGATACAGGACAAACCAAAAGTAATTCAGGCTGAACAGTGTCTGTTTTTGTAAAAAAACTTCCTTCAGTTTTGCCGCTAAGGCTCCAGTTGTCGCACGAGATAAGTACGTCAATTTTCCATTCGTACAGACTGTTTAAGCTCCAGCCTTTTTGTGGAATTATGTAAAACGTTTTAGAAAGTTCGTCGCATTCTATTGTGTAATCTGCTGCAGGCTGGATCGAAAATGAATTTTCAAACTTCTGTTTTTCAACAGCCCTGGAAAAAGTAAAAATTAATTTTTCGTTCAGTTCTACAATGCTGTCGTCTGAAGGAAAGTTTATAACAGTAAAGTTTTCAAAACTTTCTATAGAACTGTCCGGCAAATACCAGAACGTTACCTTTTCATTTACGCTAAATCCGTTTCCGTTTTTCTTATAAACATAACCTTCAACTGAACATTCATAAAACTGTCCGTTTATCCAGCCATTTTCGGGTTTTACTTTTAACAAAGTAGAATCCTGCCAGCAATATTCAGGTTCACAGGTGTTTTTGCCAGCCTTTATAGTTACTGACTTTTGAACTTCGTATTTTTCAACTTCGCAGTTAAATTTTATCTGGACATAGTCAGCGTAAAAAGATGAAGTTTCTGCATCAGGAAACAATTTTACGCAATCAGATGAAAATTCTATAAAAGAGCAGGACAGAAAACAAAAGCAAAAAAATACAAAAATAAATGCAGACTGTAAAAAGCATTCTGGTTTGCAGGATTTTTTCATTTTTTCCTCCAATTGCAGATAACAGGAATTACCAGTAACAGAAACTGCCATTACGCCATTAACAGATTTTTTTTTAGTTTTTTACAAGTTCCTTTATTTTCTGTAATTCTTCATTTTCTCCGTTAACAGCAATCGCTTTATCCAGATACTCAAGAGCACGATTTTTAAGCCCGAGTTTCAGCCACAAATCCGCAGATTCAACATAGACTTTGCTTCCTTCACTTAAAAATTTTTCTGCCCTGCTGCACATAGCGATTTTTTTATCCATAAGCCCCTGATTTTCTGCAAGAAGCGCATACTGATAAAAAACACGCCAGTCGCTGCCATTAAAATTCAATTCTTCAATAATTTTTTCTTCTGCCCTGTCATACTGGGCCAGAGCAATTAAAAGTCTTATCCGCCAGATTCTGGCTTCAGTAAACTCAGGATATTTTTTTATCAGTTTATTAAAAATTCTTAGAGAATCTTCATTTTGATTCATAAAAAAAAGCAGTTTTGCCTTTAAAAACTGTGCCTGGTAAAAATCCGGAGAGCTTTTCAGGCACAGTTTTATATTTTCTAAACATTCCTGAAATTTCTGCCCTGCATAACACTCAAGAGCCTGTTCATAAAATGATTCAGCGCAATGAGTGTCTTTGCAGGAAACAAAAATCAATGCAAGTAAAATCAAAGCTGATAATTTTTTCACATATTCTCCAAAGTCTAAAATCTCAAGTTATATAAAAACGGCATTTTTGCCTCAGGATTTTTTTTGTGCCATTTGTTACAGGCCTTGCCAAAATTCGGGTATACTTCTTTAAATCTATTTATAATATTTACAGCATCTTTCAGGTAATAGTCGTAATAAATACTATTGCTCAGTGATATGCTGTCTAAAATTCTATCAACCTTCTTCTGATCTTTTTCTTCGTAATAACTTGCACAAAGTTCTATTATTTCTCTCGAAGATAAAAATCTGCTTCTGTCTTCTTTTTTTATGCCACATATATCACAGATTTCCTCCCTTGTTTTTTTTTCGTATTCAGAAGTGCCCATGTCAAGTGCAGTTGAAAGATAACCGATTCTCGACATACCAGCCGCATAGTCTCCTTCTTCTGTCACTTGTTTTATAGCCTGAGCAAGTAACCAGTAATAAGTCGGAAGCTTTTTAAAATTGTTCTCGTAAGAAGTAAGGTTTATGACATCATCCTGATTAAGTGTGCCGCTCCTGATTTTCTTTTTTATCTGAAGGTAATTGAATGGAATAAAATCCATTGCGTTTTCTTCCGTTAATTCATTCTGCTCAGCAACCAGAAGTTCTTCATCTCTCAAAGCTTCTTCAACAGCAGTTTCTTCATAAAGCTCAAGAATATTACTTAAGGCAGCAAGTTTTTCAGCACTGTTTTCTGCAATGGCAATTTCCTGCATATCCTTTAAGTTGTTGACAAATACTTCATTTCTTGTACTGTCATAGCACGAAGCAAATTCATGAACTAAAAAAGCACAGTAAATGGCTTTTTCCAGGTTTCCAGCCTTTTCGTAAGCTTCACTCGCCCATAATGCAATTTTTGGAAGATACGTATGCTTTTCGAAAAAGACATCCAGCAAGAAACTAGCCTTGGCAAAGTCGTCGTAAAAAACAGCCAGCTGGGCAAACATCGTTAAAGAACGGCTGTCTGCTTTTTCCGGATATTTTTCGTACATAAGATTAAAAATTTCGTAGGCTTCTTCGGCATTCTGCATTTCAGCAGCAACAAGGGCTTTTAAATATCCAAATTGCTCGCCTTCTTTTTCAATTTCAAACGCCATGTCAGCATATTTCTTTGCAGTCTGCAGATTTTTTTTACTTTCGTAATAAAACCGTCCATAAGTGTAATAAAGCTGGGCTACATAAAAAGGTTCTGGCGGAGACTTTGCTTTTTTTATAAGTTTTTCACCCTCTTTAAGATAATCTTCTGCCTTGTCGTAATTGCCGTTTGACAGATAAAGCAGGGCAAGGTCAGATTTTGGCTCAAGTTCTTTCGAATGACTATTTTCGTATTCAGTAATTTTCTGGAAAAGTTCAGTTTTAGACTTTGCGTCCTCTTTTAACTTTGAATACTCATCACCCGCTGCACAAAAAGCCGTGGCAAAAATACACAGCAAAACTACCAGACCAATTTTCTTTTTCATAAATCCTCCAAAACTGACAGAACGACACTCTGCAAAAAAAAGGTAAGCAAAAGTGTCATAAATGCCAGTCCTAACAAAATATAACATTATGTTATACAAACACATTCTGGACTATTACACGCAAAGTCTTTCAAAACAAGGTTAATAATCTCACTTTTGTACAATTTACAGTTATCTTTGGATAAAAATGAACTGCAAATTGTAAAGTTCACATATTTATCTCCAGAATCTCTATTTATGACTAAATACAATAAATCATATCAAACAGCCTCTCGTCGAGAACCTCGCTAAATAAAATGCCGTCCTGTCATTTTATTTATCGCAAAAACTTTTTAAGTTTTTGCCCGTCTGCATCCGCCATCCGTGGCGGTCATTATTGCATTCTTTTGCACAGGACCTCGACTACGGCTATTTAGCATCTTTTAATAAACTCGACATTCTGTGATTTATTCAAAATTCGAAATTAAGTTTTTTACTTTTTATAAACTTCTGTTGAATTCTGGGTTCCAGGAGTTGCTGTTGTTACAATGGCCCAGTCGTCTTTACACGCCTTTATTACAGTGTCTTCTGTAATTGAATCAGCTGGATTTTCTTCTATTATTTGCTCAATGTTCAGACGGCTTAATGTCCTTAAAAGAGTAACATTGTCACAGCAGGCTGCATATTTTACGCTGTCGCCATCTTCCCAAATTCCAGCAATAAAAGCGGAAGCTGCAAGATTTGACTGATTTTTGTAGTACCAGTTTTCTTTTTCTGAATCACAGAACAAAACTGCATCAACAATCTTATTTCTTCCGGAATCCCGTAAAATAATTACATCGTTATCACCGATTCTTGAATCTGTATTTTCAATCCAAAGGTCGCGGGCCTCAGAACTGTCAGTTGCAGTGCTCAAAGTCAGGTCAGTGCCGGTTTCGCTTATGCAAAGCCCGTCTTTAACGGTTCTGTAATGAACTACAATGTATTCTCCAGTAGAGACTTCCATATCCGGAAAAACATATTTATTGTCTTCTCCGTCGCTTCCGCTTACAACTTCAAGCCCGCAGGTGTTTCCGCCTTTTAGTACGTAAAACTCAATATATTCAGCCTTTTTTATTTCGCCCTTAACTGCAGAATGCTTTGACCGCACTTCAGAAAGAAGCAGTCTGGCAGGAGATTCATTTATTCCACTGAACGGAAGCTTAAAAGTAAGCTGATTTCCCCCGTCGTCTTTTAGTGAACCGCTCAAAGTGTAATTGATTCCGCGTCTGGCAGGTTCTTTTAACGTAAACTTTACCTGGCTTGAATCAATTGAATATTTATGCGTAGTATTTTCTTCAAAATAACTTCCGTCTTCTGCTTCAACCTGAACTTTTTCAATTTCTACTTTCTGGGAACAGATTAAAACAAGGTTTGAATTATCCATTGCATAAAAAGAAAGAATTTCAGGTGCCTGAGTTTCCGTAGTAACAATTTCAACGCCTTCTTCAGACATGTGGCAGGAAAGAGGCATTGCAGCAGTAAAAATCACGCAGAAACACAGAGCCAGCGTCATTAAAACAGTGCGAAAAAGTTTTTTAAGTTCCATATATTTCCTCAAAAATCAAAAATGACAAAAATAAAACACAACGTGTCTGTTTTCCGTTAAGCGCGCCACGGAATTTTTTGCCGTCACTATATAAATGGCCCTGTTTGTGCATTTTTACACATTTTTTTTGAGGATTTTTTTATTTTTTTTTGAATTTTTTGGCGCATGGGTGCAGGGCATGCGCTTTTTTTCAGGCAAAAAAAGGGGCTGTCTTGTAAGTTAAAAAAACTCCACACAAAACAGCCCCTTTTTTATTTATTTTCGCAATTTTGATTTTTGTAATCAGGATTTTTTTTCTTCTATTCCTTTACCAGCCTTGCAATCTGCTTGAAATCATAACCAAGCATCAGCAGTCCCCATTCAATT
>CAVEBK010000093.1:0-5790 GCA_963613915.1 uncultured Collinsella sp. | reverse complement strand
GTAAGGATTGTTGTAGATCCTGTTGGAACTGGAACACGCTGAGCTGAACCAATCAATTTTCCGTTCAATTCAGGAATTACAAGACCGATAGCCTTTGCAGCACCTGTTGAGTTTGGAACGATGTTCTGAGCACCTGCGCGTGAACGGCGGAGGTCACCCTTGCGCTGTGGACCGTCAAGAATCATCTGGTCGCCAGTGTAAGCGTGGATTGTAGACATGATTCCGCTCTGGATTGGAGCAAAGTCGTTAAGTGCTTTAGCCATTGGAGCCAGGCAGTTTGTTGTACAAGAAGCAGCAGAAATGATGTTGTCGTTCTTTGTAAGAGTTTTGTGGTTTACGTTGAATACGATTGTTGGAAGATCGTTTCCAGCTGGAGCTGAAATTACAACCTTTTTAGCACCTGCATCAATGTGAGCCTGTGATTTTGCCTTAGAAACATAGAAACCTGTACATTCAAGAACAACGTCTACGTCAAGAGCCTTCCATGGAAGGTTAGCAGCATTTGCTTCCTTGTAGATTGTGATTGTTTTTCCGTCTACAACGATTGCACCTGGCTTTGTTACTGTTTTTCCGTCTTCAGCAAGAACGTCATCAATGTAAGAAACTGTGTGTTTGCCTTCTCCAATTCTTCCTGCAAAACCGCCCTGAGCTGTGTCATATTTCAAAAGATGAGCAAGCATTTTTGGGCTTGTAAGATCGTTGATAGCTACAACTTCATATCCTTCTGCAGCAAACATCTGGCGGAATGCGAGACGTCCGATACGGCCAAAACCGTTAATAGCAACTTTAACTGCCATTTTTATCTCCTTAAAAAATTAAATTCTTTCTTTAAAATAATGAATTTCAGCAGAATAGTCTATAAAAAAATGATTATAAATAATTCCGCACAATTCATTTTTTTTGTGTCTGATGTACTTATTTTACGCTGTCGTCGCTGCTTGTTTCTTTGTGGCGGTTGTCAAAATATCCGCCGTCTTCAAGGTAGCGTCTTCTTGTCATTATAAGGTTTATGAGTTCGTGGTACATGTTAAAGTCAATCTCGAGAGCCATCGGCAGAAGGAAAAATTCCGTTTCGTCGCAATATCGCTCAATAAAATGAGGGTCGGTAACATATCCCAAAGAAATCATATTGGAAATTCTGTCGGCGCATTTTAAAATCTTTGCTTTCTGGCTTCCTGTATCAAGAATCCGCTGCAGAAATTCTTTTTTTGTTTCGTCTTCCCGCCTTGTAACTTCAAGAACGAGATTCAAAACATCTTCGCCTTCAGAATCAGCGTTTAAAATAAGATTTTTATCAAAGCCTTTAATGTCTTCAACAGTGTCGTGAACAACGCTCGCCTTTAAAAGAACCGAGTCAATGTAGCCGTAGTCAATAAGAATGGCAAGCGTGTCCATCTGATGACGGAACATATTTCCGCCTGCATGGCGCGCTTTTCCGATCAATCCCGTAGCAAGCTGCATGTAAGGAGCCAAAACAATGTTTTTCAGTTCCAGAGCTTCCTTGTTTCCCATTACCTGTGGTTTTTCGGTCTTCATTTCGAATTTTTTTGCCATGCTTTTACTCTCCAAACTAATTTAAAGCTGCGATATAACTTTCAAGCTTTTCGATTCTGCGCTTGATTTCTGCAAGCTTGTCGCGTTCAGCCTGAACAACTTCTGCAGGAGCATGCTGTCCGAATTTTCCATTCAGTTTGAATTCAATTTTTTCAGCATCCCTGCGGTCAGTTTCGAGATCTTTGTTAAAATGCTTTAAAAGCTGTTCTGTGTTTACGTTTTCGTCAAGAAGAATAAAGGCTTCAAATCCGCTTCCGACAGTTCCGATTGATTTTGCTGGTTTTTCTTCAACAAATTCAACCTTAGAAAGACCTGCTAAAAGCGAAATCATGTCCGTCTTTTCTCTGCAAACTTCACAGTTGCTGCCCTTTTCAACAACAAGAGCAAGATTGATTTTGTCTGCCGGATTTACACCACATTCAACGCGAAGTCCGCGCACGCTTCTTACAACATCTTTGAGGGAAGCAAAACGTGCATTGATTTTTTCGTCAACACGTTCAGCCTTAAACTCAGGATAAGGAGCTGTAACCAAAAGTGCTGTGTATTCTTCGTTTGGCAGGATTTTCTGCAATCCGCTTGCCTTACGGTTTTCTACAATCTGCTCAAGAGGAAGTTTTGAATAGATTTCTTCTGTTACAAAAGGAATAAACGGATGCAGAAGTCTTAAAGATTCTTCGAGAACATTCAGCAATACAGAAACCTGTCTGTCTTTTTCTTCTTCGCTTCCATGCCAGAACACGAGCTTTGTGGCTTCAACGTACCAGTCGCAGAATGTATTCCAGAAATATTCATAAACTGCGCTTGCAGCATCGTTGTAGCGGTAAGAATCAAGGGCAGCGCGGGCATTCTTTGCAGCAGAATTCAATTCGCCGAAAATCCATCTGTCGAGCTCAGAAAGTTCACTGTCTTTTACAGGAACAAGGTTTCTTCCTTCGAGATTTCCGAGAATATAGCGGCTTGCATTCCATACTTTATTACAGAATTTTGAACCGAACTTGAAAGAATCATTGTCAATTAAAATGTCCTGTCCCTGGGCACAAAGGTATGTCAGAGTAAATTTAAGGGCATCTGCTCCGTACTGATCGATAATGTCGAGAGGATCGATTCCGTTTCCGAGCGATTTTGACATTTTTCTTCCCTGCTTGTCGCGCACAAGTCCGTGAATGTAAACGTCGTGGAACGGAGCTTTTCCTGTAAATTCAAGACCAGCCATAATCATTCGGCTGACCCAGAAGAAAATAATATCGTAGGCAGTAACAAGAGCTGTCGTAGGATAGAATTTCTTTAAGTCTTCAGTATTTTCAGGCCAGCCTAAGGTTGAGAACGGCCACAGCCATGAAGAAAACCAGGTATCGAGAACGTCAGGATCCTGCCTTAAATGAGAAGCGTCTGCACCGCACTTTGGACAGCATTCTGGGTCTGTGCGGCTTACAATTGTTTCTCCGCAGTCGCAGTACCATGCAGGAATTCTGTGTCCCCACCAGATCTGGCGGCTTACGCACCAGTCGCGGATATTTTCGAGCCAGTGAGTATATGTGTTTTCCCACTTTTTAGGGAAGAATTCAATGTCGCCGTCGCGCCATGCTTTAAGGGCTTTTTCTGCCATCGGCTTCATCTTTACAAACCACTGATAAGAAAGATAAGGTTCAACAACAGTGTGGCAGCGGTAGCAGTGACCTACAGAGTGAACCATTTTTTCTTCACCCTTAAAATTTCCGCTTTCCGTTAAATCTTCGATTACGAGCTTTCTTGCTGCTTCCGGTTTTAATCCGCGGTATTTTGGAGGAACGTTGTCATTTAAAGTTCCATCCGGATTTAAAAGATTGATTACTTCAAGATTATGGCGTTTTCCAACTTCCCAGTCGTTAGGATCGTGGGCAGGAGTAATTTTTACCATACCCGTTCCAAATTCCTTATCAACATAAGAATCTGCAATAATCGGAATTTCCTTGTTTATTAAAGGAAGAACAACTTTTTTTCCAACAAGGGCTTTATATCTTTCGTCTTCAGGATTTACGGCAACAGCTGTATCTCCAAAGAATGTTTCAGGGCGGGTTGTTGCAACTTCGATTTTTCCAGAGCCGTCTGCATAATTATAGAAGATATGGTACATTGCACCGGCTGTATCTTCGTGGTCAACTTCGTCGTCTGCAAGGGCAGTTCCACAGCGTGGGCACCAGTTTACAAGATACTGTCCCTTGTACATAAGACCGCGTTCGTACAAAGTAACAAAAACGTCGCGGACAGCCTTAGAAAGACCTTCGTCATAAGTAAAGCGTTCGCGGCTCCAGTCAACGGAGTTTCCGAGCTTTTTCTGCTGCTTTACGATAATGTCGTGGTGTTTGCGGGTAACTTCCCAGGTGCGTTCAATAAAAGATTCGCGTCCTAAGTCGTTGCGGGTCTTGCCTTCTTTTTTAAGCTGTTTTTCTACGATGTTCTGGGTTGCAATTCCTGCGTGGTCTGTGCCTGGAATCCAGAGAGTATCGTCTCCCCTCATTCTGTGATAGCGCACAACAACGTCCTGCAGTGTATTGTTAAGCCCATGTCCCATATGAAGCACGCCTGTAACATTTGGCGGTGGAATTACAACAGTATATTTTATGTTAGATGATTTCTGCGAATGAACAGGAGAAGCTTCGTCGCTGGCAGGCTTAAAATAGCCCTTTTCTACCCATTCGTTATAAATTCTGTCCTCAAAATCTTTAGGATTGTAAGCTTTTTCAAGTTCAATAGCTTTCATGTGGAGAGTCCTTTAAAAAAACAAATATTGCTAATTATAAAGAATTTCAAATTTCTGTTCAATTAAAAGGACTTTTTCAAATTCTGTTTATGGAGCGCATTTACAGCCCGCGTCCCGTCTTTCAGGCTTACGGCTTTCGCCTCCAATATAAATATCACCTGCGGTGGCCTTACAGCCGGGGCTAGGATTTACAGAAAAACAAAGTAATCTGTTCTTCGCGCCCGCTGTAATTTCAAACAAAAAAACTAAAGGGTATGCAGGCTTGAGCCTTCAAAATCTAAGAATGCTTTGTCACCAGCTTCGTAAATTTTGTGTCCGCGAGGATTATAATCGTGGATTTTCAGCAGAGTGTCGCCGACCATTACCTGATAATACTGATAGGCTCCCATAAACGTGCTTAAAACTACACTGCACTCAAGCTGACCTTTATCTGCAACACGAAGGCTTTCCGGGCGGATAACAATCTTTGTCTGACTGCCTTTTTCTAGTTTTCTGCCTGTTCCAGCCTTAATCAAAGCTCCGTCAACATTTACAGTAACTTCTTCACCGTTTACTTCGTCTACGGTTCCGCTCAAAAAGTTTACTTCACCAATAAAATCAGCAACAAATTCGCTGTTAGGACGGTAATAGATTTCCTGAGGACTTCCTTTTTGTGCAATCTTTCCTTTATTCATAAGGATAATTTCGTCAGAAAGGCTCATGGCTTCGCTCTGGTCATGTGTTACATAAATTGCTGTAATTCCGAGCTTGCGCTGAATTTTGCGGATTTCCGTGCGCATTGTTACGCGGAGTTTTGCGTCAAGGTTAGAAAGCGGTTCGTCAAACAAAAGAACTCCAGGCTGCATTACAAGAGCGCGGGCAAGGGCAACACGCTGCTGCTGTCCTCCAGAAAGCTGGTTTGTCATGCGTTCTTCTTTTCCGTCAAGTTCCACAAGAGAGAGCATGTCCATTACGCGTTTTTCGATTTCTGATTTTGGAAGTTTTCGGATTTTTAAGCCGTAGGCAACGTTGTCAAAAACATTGTAATGAGGAAGCAGGGCATAACTTTGAAAAACCATTGCAGTGTCGCGTTTGTTTGGGGTTAATGCGTTGATTGCTTCGTCACCAAGATAAATTTCTCCGGAATCAGGGCTTTCAAAACCGGCGATCATTCTTAAGGTAGTTGTTTTTCCGCAGCCGCTCGGACCAAGCAGGGTTACAAAACTGCCCGGTTCAATCTGCAAGGTTACATCATCAACCGCATTAAAATCCTTTTTTGTTTTTGGATCCTGATAGATTTTAGTTATATGTTCAAGGCGAACGCCTTTTGGTGTCTTATTTTCCATAATATTTCTCCAGTAAAAAATATTTGTATGTTTAATATTTAGAATGAATGTCGAGTTTCAATCAAAAAAAACTTCAAATAGCCTCTCGTCGAGAACCTGCCAGCAAGCCGCATGCTTCGCTTCGCTCAGAATGCGTTTGTGTCAGAACCTCTCCTACGGCTATTTGACATT
>CAVEBK010000092.1:0-5840 GCA_963613915.1 uncultured Collinsella sp. | reverse complement strand
ACGGTTGCGACAAGCGCAAAGTGCGTTTGTGTCAGAACCTCTCCTACGGCTATTAGGCAGTTTTCAAAAAATAAACTCGACATTCAGCTATTTACTTAAAACTCGAAATTAAGTCTGTGCATTTATAGTAAGGGAAGTTGGAATGAATATTCATTAAAGAACAATAAAAGAAAAATAAGAGAAATCTTAAAAAGAAAAGAGGACAGACATTTGTAGTTATCTTATTGAAGCTGAAAATTCAAATTAAAGAAAAACAATGGAACGCAGTTGACAAGTAAATCTCTTTTTATTATTATGTTTCTATAAATAGAAACATAAATGAGCAGACACTGGAGGAAGATAGATGTATAACGAGTCGGTTGACGGATTTTTTGGAGATTATGGCGGAAAGTATATTCCGGAAGTGTTGAGGACTGCAGTTGATGAGCTTGAAAAAGCCTTTAATTTTTACATAAAAGATCCGCAATTCCTGGAAGAATTAAGAATTTTACGCCGCGACTACATTGGCCGCGAAACTCCTCTGGTTTTTGCTCAAAAAGCAACTGAACTTTTGGGCGGCGGACAGATTTACATTAAGATGGAAGGCCTTGCAAACACTGGCGCGCATAAAATCAACAACGCAATAGGTCAGGTTCTACTTGCAAAAAAAATGGGAAAGACGCGTATTATTGCAGAAACCGGAGCAGGGCAGCACGGAGTTGCAACAGCTGCAGCCTGCGCAAAGCTTGGAATGGAATGCGTAGTCTATCAGGGCGAAGTTGACGTTCGCCGTCAGCAGCCGAATGTTGCTTCTATGGAATTGTACGGAGCAAAGGTTGTAGCCGTTAAAAACGGTTCCCGCACGTTAAAAGATGCTGTAAACGAAGCAATGCGCGACTGGGCAACAAACTTTGAAAACACTCATTACTGCTTAGGTTCGGCCCTAGGTCCGGCTCCTTTTCCTGACATGGTGCGCACATTTCAGTCTGTAATCGGCGAAGAAGTAAAAAAACAGTGTGCAGAACGCGGAATAAAAATTGATTCTCTCGTTGCCTGCGTTGGCGGTGGTTCAAATGCTTCTGGATTTTTTGCGCCGTTCTTTGACGACACAGACGTAAAACTCTACGGAGCCGAAGGCGGCGGCACAGGCCCGGAACTCGGCAACAATGCAAGCCGTATGACAGGCAGTGCAGCCCGCGACGACATTATGCAGGGCTTTAAAAGCCGCTTTTTAGTTGACAGCGACGGACAGGCACAAAAAACAAGTTCAATTTCTGCCGGCCTCGACTATTTAGGAATCAGCCCGCAGCTTGCAATGCTCGGCAAAACAGGCAGAATCACTTTTGAAGCAATCCGCGACAACGAAGCTCTTGATGCTGTAAGTTTCTTTGCCCGCAACGAAGGTGTTTTAATGGCTCTCGAAAGCGCTCATGCCGCAGCCTACGCAATAAAATTAGCTCCAAAGGTTCCAAAGGACAGGGCAATAATCATAAATATGTCTGGCAGAGGCGACAAGGACGTATTTATTACTTCGCCGGTTTTCCGTGCAGAAGAATGGAAGTCGTTCTTGCGCTCAGAACTCGAACGCCTGGAAACAAATAAAAACGTTCATGAAAAATACTAAAGGAAAATAAAAATGATAAAATTAATGTCACATTTAGTTGCTAATTATCCGACACCGGAACTTTCATTTGCTGCAGCCGAAGCCTTAGTTGCCGGCGGAGCAGATTTTCTGGAAATTCAACTTCCGTTTTCTGACCCTAATGCAGACGGACCTGTAATTCAAAATGCGTGCTCAACAGTTTTGTCAAACGGAGCAACTTCAAAAGACGGGCTGGAATTTATTGCAAAACTTCGCGCGGCGTTTCCAGACGTAAAAATCGGAATTATGTCTTACGCGTCGCTCATTTTTACTCCTGGAGTTGAAGATTTTTGCCGTCGTGCTTCCAAGGCAGGCGTAAACGCAATGATTATTCCTGATCTGCCGTTTGATTGCGACGAAGGTTTAACTGAAAGCTGCAAAAAATACGGAATGGAAAATATTCCAGTTGCAGCTCCAAGCATGACAGACGAGCGCATGCAGAAAATGCTTGACTGCGGATTTAACACAATCTACGCAGCCCTCCGTGCTGGAATTACAGGAATGGACACAAAGGTTGACGATTCAACAGTAGAATTCTTAAAAAAACTGAAAAAGCCGAACAAAAGCGGCATAACCCCGGAACTCTACGGCGGATTTGGAATAAGCGGCAGGAAACAGGCTGAAGCTATTTCTCCTTACGTAGAAGGAGTTGTAGCAGGTTCTGTCTTTGTCCGCCTGATTGACGCAAGCAGAGGCGATAAAGAACTTTTACAGAATTCAATTACCGCAAAAGCAAAAGAAATCAAAGGAATTTAAAGGGAATTAACAGG
The DNA here is from genome assembly GCA_963613915.1 of uncultured Collinsella sp. GTDB lineage: Bacteria > Spirochaetota > Spirochaetia > Treponematales > Treponemataceae > Treponema_D. The sequence goes on along the minus strand of CAVEBK010000092.1, from coordinate 3,449 downwards.
CTTGTTTTCCTTTAACCACAAAATGCGTTGATTTGTGCTTCCGCGAAAATCCAGTGTAAGGTCCTTTTGTTCCTGGATAAAAGGACCGTCAACGAGCACGTCAATGCAGTTAAGCATGGCGTCTGTTACTTCGCAGTGCTTTCTTCCGTCTGCCGGCTTTAAATCAACATCGTAAACATAACCGGAGTAGCACCAGATTGTTTTCTGCGGATAAATTGCGCGTACTTTCTGCAGAAAAGGCGTTAAAACTCGCTGATTTTCTTCTTCAAAAGGCTCTCCGCCTAAAACCGTCAGTCCCTGTATAAACTCAGGCTTTAAGGCTTCGATAATTTCGTTTTCTGTGGATGCGGTAAATTCAGTACCGTAGTTAAAATTCCAGGTTGCCTGATTAAAGCAGCCCGGACATTTATTTCTGCAGCCGCTTACAAACAGGCTCACGCGAACGCCAAGTCCGTTTGCAACGTCGATTTTTTTAATTTCACCGTAGTTCATTTTTCTGCTCTACAGGTGCAGAACGCGTTCTTTTATTTCCTGCGTGCGTCCCTGGTTCCAGTATTGAGTTCCAATGTAACCGCAGGTGCGGCGGGCAACGTTCATCTTTGTCTGGTCTGTGTTTCCGCAGTTAGGACACTGCCATACAAGTTTTCCGTCTGCGTCTGCAACAATGCGGATTTCGCCGGTGTAACCGCATTTCTGGCAGCAGTCAGATTTTGTATTCAATTCAGCGTACATAATGTTTTCGTAAATGTGCTTTAACAGTGCAATTACGGCAGGAATATTGCTTTCCATGTTTGGAACTTCAACGTAACTTACGGCACCGCCCGGGCTTAATTCCTGGAACTGGCTTTCAAATGTAAGTTTTGTAAATGCGTCAACCGGCTCTGTTACGTGGATATGATAAGAATTTGTAATGTAATTTTTATCAGTTACGCCCTGAATTTCTCCAAAACGACGCTTAAGGCATTTTGCAAACTTGTATGTTGTAGATTCGAGCGGAGTTCCATAAAGAGAAAAAGCAATGTTTGTCTTGTCCCTCCATTCTGAACACTTTGCATTCATATAGCGCATGACTTTTAATGCAAAAGGAGTTGCCTCTGGATCCGTGTGTGGTTTTCCAGTCATAAATTTTGTACATTCACAAAGTCCTGCATATCCGAGCGAAATTGTCGAATATCCGCCGTACAAAAGTTTATTGATTACTTCACCTTTTTCCAGGCGTGCAAGAGCACCGTTCTGCCACAGGATTGGAGCAACGTCGCTTGGTGTGTTCAAAAGACGGTTGTGGCGGGCCATAAGGGCACGGAAGCACAATTGCAGACGTTCATCAAAAATCTTCCAGAACGATTCTTCGTTTCCGCCTGAAGAACAGGCAACGTCAACAAGGTTGATTGTAACAACGCCCTGGTTAAAGCGGCCGTAGAATTTCGGCTTGTTTGTTTCTGTATCGTGGTAAACGGTTAAGAATGAACGGCAGCCCATGCAAGGATAGCAGTTTCCTTCTTTTAATTCCTTCATCTTTTTTTCTGAAATATAATCCGGAACAAGACGGCGTGCCGTGCACTTTGCTGCAAGTTCTGTTAAATAGAAATATTTTTCACCTTCGTTAATGTTGTCCGGTTCAAGAACATAGATAAGTTTTGGAAAGGCCGGAGTAACCCAGAATCCTGCTTCGTTCTTTACGCCCTGGTAGCGCTGGCGCAGAACTTCTTCAATAATAAGGGCAAGATCGGCCTTTGTCTGTTCGTCTTTTACTTCATTCAAGTACATAAAAACAGTAACAAAAGGGCTCTGACCGTTAGTTGTCATGAGGGTTACAACCTGATACTGAATCATCTGAACGCCACGGGTAATTTCGTCCTTTAAGCGCATTTCAACAATTTCTTTAAACTGTTCATCTGTGTAATGAACTCCGGTTTTTTCTGCAATCGTGTTCATTTCGCGGATAATCTTTTTGCGGCTTACATCAACAAAAGGAGCAAGGTGAGCAAGAGAAATTGACTGACCGCCGTACTGGCTCGAAGCAACCTGTGCAATAATCTGGGTTGCAATGTTGCAGGCTGTAGAAAAAGAATGAGGCTTGTCGATTTTTGTTCCTGAAATAACAGTTCCGTTCTGCAGCATGTCTTCGAGGTTTACAAGGTCGCAGTTGTGCATGTGCTGGGCAAAATAATCTGCATCGTGGAAGTGAATGATTCCTTCGTTGTGTGCCTGGACAATGTCTGCATCCAGCAGAAAGCGTTTTGTAATATCTTTAGAAACTTCTCCAGCCATGTAGTCGCGCTGAACAGAAACAACAGTTGAGTTTTTATTTGAATTTTCCTGTTTTACTTCTTCGTTCTGGCATTCAAGCAGCGAAAGAATCTGCTGATCCGTTGTGTTTGCCTTGCGCATAAGTTCGTGCTGGTAGCGGTATGTAATATATTTTTTTGCAATATCAAAAGCTCCGGCCTTCATGATCTGTTTTTCTACAAGGTCCTGAATTGCTTCGACATTCATTTCGTGTTTTTCAGCAGCGCAGTGTTCTTCTATTTCCTGTGCAATTTTTTCAATCTGTTCTTCAGAAAGCTGGTCGCTGAGCGGAACTTCTTTATTTGCCTTTGAAATTGCCGTAACGATTTTTTTAATGTCAAAGATTACTTCAACTCCGTTTCTCTTGATAATTTTCATTTTTTTGTATTTTTTCCTCCGTTTATTCAAATTTTTTTATAAAAAGTACTTGACAAAGAAAAATATTGTCTAGTGGTAAGATTAGATAAAAAAGCCTAAAAAACGCTATATTTAGTGTTTTTTAGGTCGTGTCATAAATATATAGTGCAAGCCGTTTACAGTCAATCTCAAAAGAGACAAAAATAAAATTTCCGACAGAAAAATCCTAAATTCAATTTTTTTTCTTCTGGAGCGCAATTTACAGTTCGCGCCGGCTGCTGCGGGTTCCGCTTTGCTCCATTGTGGCAGGCCACAACTTGCGCCCTCCGCATCCGGGCTAGGATTAACAGTAGAAAATATATTTTTCCGTTCGCGTATTTTTATAGAACTGATATTGAATAAATTGTAGAAAAAAGGCGTAGGGAGGGGCTGGCACAACCTGAACATGCATACCTGCATCTTCAGGTTGATGACAGAACCGACTGAGAGCCTTTTTTAGATGGCTATTTGATAACTGTTTCCAGTAAAACTCGAGATTTAATTTTATATTCAATATCAAAAAGTACAAAAACAGATTTTATTTCTTGACAGTTTTGCACAAAAAAATTATCGTTATTTCATTCGGCAAAGACGCTGTAAATAAAACGCTATCATTGTCTTTAAAAGGTAACTTTTGAAAATACAAGGGATGGAGTTTTGTTTGCAGCGTTTTTTTTTGCTGAAAATAAATGCCACAAAAAGGAGAATAAAAATGGCACTTAAAGAATTCAACGTTAAAAATGCTTACTGCAAACGCGTTTGGG
>CAVEBK010000091.1:0-5873 GCA_963613915.1 uncultured Collinsella sp. | reverse complement strand
CGCCTTTTGACAACTCTTCTGCAGACTTACTCTGGCGACATTGACGCTGTAATTAGGAGCCTTGGAAACGTAAAGCCTGAACAGGAAGAAGTTTTGCGCCGCCGCTGTGCCTGTGCATGGTACTGGATTAACGAAAGTGCTCCAGACTGCGCACCAGACTTCTGCTTTAAAATCCGCGAAGACGGAACAACTGCAAAACTTCCGCACGCTCTGGCAGACGCCGTTAAAAAAGTTCACGACGAAGTTCTTCCTAAAATTCCTTCATTCCAGACAGACAGAGACTGCCAGGAAGCAATTTATGCAGTTGCAACTTCTCTTGGAGTTGACGCAAAGCAGCTCTTTACAGCTCTTTACCAGGTTATTGTCGGAAAAGACCAGGGACCGCGCCTTGGAAGCTTTATGCGCATAATCGAAGCAGGAAAACTCGAGCGTCTTTTAGCAAGCGTTGAAGGTGTTGACGAAGACAGCTTACAGAAAAAGACAACAGAGAAAAAACTTACTCCGGAGCAGATTGACAAACTCCCGCCTGCAGAAAGATTCAGTCGCCGCGTAGTTTTAAAAGTAAGTAAGATTGAAAAAGTTGAACAGCACCCGGGCGGAGCCTTCCTTTATATTTTGACCCTTAACACAGGAGACGCAGAACCGCGTCAGATTGTAAGCTCGATTGTTCCATTCTATAAGCAGGAAGAGCTTTTAGGAAAGAATATTGTTCTGGTTTACAATTTAAAGCCTGCAAATTTCCGCGGAGTACGCAGCAACGGAATGCTTCTTGCAGCAAGCGACCCGAATGTTACAGACAAAGAAACCTGCGAAGTAATTTTTGCTCCACAGTTTGAAGCTGGAACAGTTTTAGAGCCGGAAGGATTTGAAGTGCCTGCCGACGCAAACGAAATGTGCTTTGTAAAAGCCGACAAGTTTGCAGAAATGGGCCTGCACACAAAATCAGGCTTTGTAGAAATTGACGGAAAGAAAATCGGAGCAAACGGAAAATTCCTGACAGTAGAAATCTACAAAGACGGAAAAGTAAAATAAGTTTTTTGAGCCTGCGACGGAAAGCCACTGAGCAAAGCCGTCGAAGGCTAAAAAAATCAGCATAACGAACCAGTTTGCAGACAATAAAAAAACACGGTGGTTAAGGAAACTTCGGCTGCCGTGTTTTTTTTATTCTTCCAGATTTTCTGAGAGTTTATTCAGCAAATTTACCAGCGTTTGTTTTTCTTCCTTTGTAAAGTTTTTCCAGCTGGCTGTTATCAGGTCGCTTGAGAGGGTTGTTGTCTTTGTTGTGTATTGGGAGCCTAAATCTGTAAGGCAGACATTTTTTTTGCGGCTGTCGGTTTTGTCTTTTTTTAATTCTACAAAGCCCTGGTTTTCTAATTTTTTTACGAGGGCGGTTGTTGTGGATTTGTCGCGGTTGATTTTTTTTGAAAGTTCACTTAATGAAAGTTCTTTTGTGCACGAAAGGCAGAAGAGAATGTTTGCATGACTTGTTGCAAGTTTTGTAAGTCCAAGTGGAGAAAGTTTTTTTTGTAAAAAGGCCTGGCTTTGTGAATGGATATGAGAAATAAGGCTTAAAATTGAAGATTCGTCGTAGTTCACGGGAAAAGATTATACGAATAAAATGATTTTTTGAAAATTACTAAAACAAAATGGGGCCCGGATTGGAGCAGCGCCGAAGGCGTTCTGCTGACTTGTTTTTTTACTGAAAAGATGTGCATTTGTCTGTTATCTGTGCCACGGCTGGCACAAAAAGAGGGGTGACCGCAAGAAATGCGCAGCATTTGTTGCCTGACAGGATGTCAGCAGAATGAAGCGCGTAAGACGCGGAACTGCGTAAAGCCGGTTTGGACGGTAAATTGTGCCCTCTAAATAATAAAAAATAAAAAAAGAATCAATGTAAAATCTGACAAAGAAAAAATTTTTAACAGAAAAATATGAAATTTGACTTTTATTGTAAACAAGGGCGAATTTTATTAAAATAAAGCATTATTTGTCTGCCGGATTTGCAGACACGTTTACGAGGTACGCTATGCTTTCTGATATTGAAATTGCTCAACAGAACACAATGATTCCAGTTGCAGATGTTGCTAAAAAGATTGGAATTGAAGAAGACGGTCTTGATTTTTATGGAAAATACAAGGCAAAAATTACGATGGCGGAACTTCGGAAGTTTCAAAAGAAAATTCATGATCCAAAAAACCGCGGTAAGCTTATTTTAACAACGGCTGTAACACCAACTCCTGCCGGGGAAGGAAAATCAACTGTTTCGATTGGACTTGGCGACGGATTGAATAAAATCGGCAAAAAAACAGTAATTGCCCTTCGTGAACCTTCTCTTGGTCCCTGCTTTGGAATTAAGGGTGGAGCCTGTGGCGGCGGATATGCGCAGATTGTTCCAATGGAAGACATTAACCTGCATTTTACCGGCGACATTCATGCAATTTCGATTGCAAACAATCTGATTGCGGCTTTAATCGACAATCATATTCAGCAGGGAAATCAGCTGCGCCTTGATCCTCGTACGATTATCTGGAAGCGTTGTGTTGACTTAAACGACCGCGCTCTGCGCAATATTACGATTGGTCTTGGCGGAAGACTGGACGGAGTTCCACGCGAAGATCATTTTATTATTTCTGTTGCTTCTGAACTTATGGCAATAATCTGTCTTTCTACTTCTATTTCTGATCTTAAAAACAGAATCAACAATATTACAATCTGTAATACTTACGACAAGCGTCCCGTTAAATTTGGTGAATTAAAATGCACAGGTGCAATCGCTGCCCTGTTAAAAGATGCAATCCGCCCGAACCTTGTTCAGACACTCGAAAAAAATCCTGTTTTTGTTCATGGCGGACCTTTTGCAAACATTGCTCAGGGAACTAATTCAATTAACGCAACTTACAGTGCACTTGCCTGTGGCGACTACGTTGTTACAGAAGCTGGTTTTGCTGCTGACCTTGGTGCAGAAAAGTTTATGGACATAAAATGCCGAACTGCCGGAATCAGCCCGGATGTTGTTGTAATTGTTGCTACTGTGCGTGCGCTTAAAATGCACGGAGGAATGGCAAAGGCAGATCTTTCTACTCCGAGTGTTGGAGCTTTGCAGGCCGGCTTTGAAAATCTGGCTGTTCATATTGAAAATATTGCAAAATTTGGAGTTCCTTCGGTTGTTGCAATCAATAAATTTATTACAGACACAGACGAAGAACTCAATCTGTTAAGGAGCCTGTGCGAAAATAAGGGCGCAAAGGCTGTTTTATGCGAAGGCTGGGGCAAAGGCGGAGAAGGCATGACAGAGCTGGCAAAAACAGTTTCTGAAATTGCTGAATCTGGGGAAGCAAAATTCCATTATCTGTACGAATCTCATCTTTCTCTGGCAGATAAAGTCCGCGTTATTGCAAAAGAAATTTATCGTGCCGGTTCAGTTGAATTCCCTCCGAACGTGCTTAAAAAACTGCGCGAATACGAAGAACTCGGTTATAAGGAATTGCCTGTTTGTATTGCAAAAACACAGAATTCAATCAGTCATGACGCAAAATTAATCGGAGCTCCAAAAAATTACATTTTCCCGGTCCGCGACTGTCAGCTTTACAGCGGGGCAGGCTTTGTAGTAATTCTCGCAGGCGATATTATGACAATGCCGGGGCTGCCAAAACTTCCTGCTGCCTTAAACATTGACGTAGACGACGACGGAAAAATTTCCGGACTGTTTTAATTCTGTCTGTAATTTTTAAGGATGCCTTTAAAAATTGAAAATTTTAGAGGCATCTGCGAATCTTATTTGTCATTCTTAACTTTATATGTCATTCTGAACTCGTTTCAGAATCTCACATAAACGGGGCTGTCTGCTAAGGTTAAATTCAGCATGACATACTTTTTAAGACAGTCCTGACGCTGTGCTTTCCATAAACTTTTTTGGAGTATTTATGTTTAAATTTTTTCTTAAAAAAAATTTCTGTGATGTCTGGGACAATCTTTTTTATTTGATTTTAACAAATATTGTTCCGGCACTTCTTATTATTGGCGCATTTTTTGCCATAAAAGTTTTTGGTGCAATAAACGCCTATCTTCCGAACGTTATTGTCGTTGTCTGTGCCGGACTTGTAATGAGCGTTCTTTTTGCGTGGGGAGCAAATGCAAGAAAAATTGCAGATTTTAATTCTCCCCGCTGGGCTCTCTTTTTGAGTTCCTTTAAAAGCTGTTTTTTTACAGGATTTATTTTTGGCGCACTTATTGCTTTTTTAATTTTGGTTTTAAGGGTCGCATTTGCTTTTTATTTAAATATGTATTTAAAAAATGGAAGCATGCCCGGGCTTCTGTTTGCTGCAATAATCGCCTGGTTTACGCTTATCAGCACGATGGCGCTGCAGTGGTTTGTTCCCCTTTATTTTTTGCAGGAAGACAACACATTCTTTAAAAACTTAAAAAAATCATTCATCGTTTATTTTGACAATGCTGGCTTTTCGTTTTTAATGCTTATTCACAATATTCTGCTTTTTGCGCTTACGGTTTTTACTCTTGGTCTTATTCCCGGCTTAAATGGAATTACCCTGAGCTGTACAAATGCCTGCCGTCTGCGTCTTTACAAATACGACTGGTTCGAAGAACATCCTGAATATCTTGAAGATAAAGAAAAACGCACTGACATTCCGTGGGACGATCTTATTGCAGATGACCGTGAATCCTTGGGCGAACGCAAGTTAGGGTCATTCCTTTTTCCGTGGAAATAGAATTTTTCAGGCAACTACAATTTTTTCTTTTGAAAAAGGGCGCAATTGTAAAAACAAAATAAAAAAGCCGTGGTGTGAACCACGGCTTTTTATCTTAAAAACAAGACTTATTTAGAAATAAGAAGTGTTTTTGAATCAAGTTTAAGACCAGTGTTAACGTCTTTCTTGTCGCCAAGTTTAAGAACATCAACAGCAACGTTTGAACCTGTCTGTGCAAGATTTACAACGATGTCAAAGTATTTTTCGAGGTTTGCCGGAACAACTTCAGAAAGTTTTGTTCCTTCAGCAGTTGCAGAACCCCAGACTGTTACTTTTTCTGACTTAGCGTAATCCGCAACAGTCTTTACATCATCTTCAGAAACCTTAGAAAAGTCGATTCCGTCCATCACAACACCTTTTACAGCGATTCCTGCTGAAGAAAGTGCTTTGAGTGTGTTTACAACTTTTGTAACAGTAAAGTTATCCAAAGAAAAGTTAAGGATTGTGCGTTTAGAAACTACATCGTTTTTAAGATCTGCGCTGTTTCCTGCAGATTTTTTTGCAATTTCTGTAAAAATTCCATCGTACCATGAAATAACGTTTGATGAGTGAATGTCAAAAGTTACGTGAACAAGCTGTTCATCTTTTAACAAAGTGTCCATTCCAAACTGAACTAAAGCAGATGTTTTTCCTAAACCCTTTTTAGAAGTTACAAGACCAAGACCGCCTTCTTTAAGACCGCCTTCAGTAGCTGCATCAAAAAGACGAACTGGACTTTTATTATAAAGATCCTGTTTAACCATATCGTTCTCCTTTATAAAGCTAAAATTAAAAATTAATTCAACCTTAGCCCTTTAATGACTCTTAAAAACTAAAAGCCATTTTTGTCATAAAGTTTGCAACGCAAACTGTTGTATAAAAAACCCTGCTATTATTATAGCAGAGTTTTCAGTACAACTCCATTTTTGAAGTCTGGTCCGTTTAAGCGGACCTTTTAGAACGGTATAGATTAAGCGTTCTTTTTAGCTTCCTGATGTTTTTTGATAAGTTCGTCAGCAACTGCATTTGGAACTTTACCGTACTTAAGGAATTCCATTGTAAATTCTGCCTTACCCTGTGTTGAAGAGCGGAGAATTGTTGAGAATCCGAACATTTCAGAAAGTGGAA
>CAVEBK010000090.1:0-6065 GCA_963613915.1 uncultured Collinsella sp. | reverse complement strand
TCAATAAAAACATATCAAATAGCCTCTCGTCGAGAACCTTAATAAAGAAAATGCCGTCCTGCCATTTTCTTTATTGCAAAAACTTTTCAAAGTTTTTGCCCGTCTATATCCGCCATCCGTGGCGGTCATTTCCAGCACTTTTCTCTCCTACGGCTGGCATTTTTTAATAAAATAAACTCGACATTCAGCTATTTATTTTAAACTAGAAATTAAGGTTATTAAAAACTCATATTTTTAGAGGCGTCCATCTGCTAAAAAAGTTTCAACCCGCCGGTTCATTTTCTTTTTCTTTATTATTGTGTTTGCATAATCAATTATTTTTATGATATTTGAATCTTTTTTCTGTCCATTCTGATTTTTACCTGCAGTTTTTGAATTTTCATATAATTCACCGGGATTAAAAACAGTTTTTGTTCCTGTGTTATTGGTCATTGAATCATTAAGCCCCCTTTGACCAAAGAGCATGGAGCCAACAGATTTTGAATACCAGCTTTTTCCGTTTTTTATTTCTGTAAAAATTGAATAATGCAAATGAGGTCCTGTTGAAGCAGTTCCCGTGTTTCCAACCTTTCCTACAATATCAGATGCACTGACCCGCTCGCCTCTTTTTAATAGAGATTTTTCCTGCATGTGAAGATATTCACCCTTAAGGCCACTTGAAACAAACTGACCTTCAAACTCATACCCGTATTCTATGTAAAGCGAATTTCCGTCGCGCTCTGTGCTTCCAGACGAAACAACTCTTCCATTGATTCCAGCAAAAATTTCCTGTCCTTCGATATTTTTGCCGCCAATATCAATTCCAAAATGCTCGCCGTTATAATTTGCATAAGCTCCTTCAACTCTGTCGCGGAAGTTACCGGTAATTACAGCATCTGAAGACTTTACAAAGGAAGTAAGATTTTTATAAAAATTATTTTTTTCGCATACAAGGTCAATAAAGCGGACAATGGAAGAAGCAGAGACAGCCCGGCTTTCAACGTTTCCTGCATTAAAGTTTTCTGAATTTCCATATAAAAACTGAAGAACCCTGTCTGCACTTCCGTCAAAATAACGTGCAAAAGCCTGGCTTACAATCGTGTTTCCAAATTTTTCAAAAACTTTTTCTCCAGAAAGCCCTTCACTTTTTTTGTTTTGTTCGAGAACTTCCGCATTCCAATACCAGTTGTCCTTGTTATCTTTGTCATCTCCGACAACATAATGTTCAAAAACTTCAGCCATCATATTGCGGATTTCTTCAAGTTGAACGGCCGTTGCTTCTTTTCCGCCAAGCAGGATTTCTACAAGGCTGGACTCAAGTCCTTTTGCATTTGCTTCGTAGAGAATGTTTCCAGCTTCGTCATATAAATGAGTTTTTCCGTCAAAAGCAATATTTCCGTTTTCGAGCAGTTTCCAGTAATCAGCAGAAGAATCGTAATTTTGAATTACATGAAGAACAAATTCCTTTGGATTTTCTTTTACATTCTTAAAATACTCCAGATCTTTTTTTAGCAGGATTCCAAAAGAAGAACCGTCAGAAAGAATGTTTTCTACCGACTGAGTGTAAAGCGAATCGTTTTTCATGTTTTGTGCAAATCGTGTGTGTCCTGCAACACTTTCTAAAGTTTCTTCTATTTGCTTGTTATCAGTAATTCCGTTTCTGAAAGACTCGTGCGAAAGAATAATTCCAAGCTGAAGCTGCTCTTCACGGCTCATTTCGTTTTTGTAGCCCGAAACATAAATCGTGAGCCTGGCAGAATCTGCGACAGTTTTTGCAAAATAAGAATCATCACCAGAAAGCGCAAGCCTGGTTTTACCATTTAAAATATTTTCCAGAAGTTTATTTTCTTCAACTCCGCCAAAACCGCTTAATGAACGCAAAGAAGTTGCTGCAAGGGGAATTGAACTAGTGTCTGCCGTATTTTCTATTTTTTTATTCAGGGAATAAAGAGAAAGTCCATTAAATCCAAGATTTAAATTTGTGCGTCCAATGTCAGTTCCTTTAGTTCCAAGCGAAAAAGAAATTCCTCCTTTGCCAGCGTGCATTTCTACAAGCCCGGAATTTGCATTAACCGAAAGACCTTTAATATCTGCAAGATTTAAAACATTAAAAGTTGTATTACCTGTAAAAGCAAAATCAAAAGCATTGCCCGTCAGTCCGCCTGCAAGGGAGTTAAAACGTTTTACAGTTCCAATCTGCGCAGAATTAAAGCCGTCAAGATTTACAGTATTAAGATAATTTGTAACCAAAGAGGCAGCCCCGCCAGAAACTACAGAAGCCCAGGTTCCAAAAGAATTAAAACTTTTTTCAAAATCATTCCAGTTTCCTGCATTTTGAATTGCTGTAGAAGCAAGAGTTCCTGCAGCATTTGTAAACATATCTATTGAACTTTTTGCAACTGCAGTTCCAGCCGCAGAAGAAAGATTAAGTGCAGAGCCCGCCACACCGCCAAGGGCAGAAATTGAACTTACAGCAACGCTAGTTCCAAGATTTTTTGCAACTTCGTCCCAATCTTTGTAGTTTCCGTTTAAATCCATTATTGCAAAAGCAGTTTCAGTTGAAGTAGTAAGGGCCGCACTTACGCCAGCTGCGCACAGGGCAGCAAGAGGAGCCGCTAAAGTTCCAAAACTTGCAACGCTCAGGGCAGCAGACACAACGCTAGCGGCAACCGCAGTAGCCACTGTACACACAGTCCGCAGGCTTGGCACTTCTACCCAGCTGACAGGAGAAGCCGTAAGTTTTTTGTCCCAGGGAGCGGCTTCCATCTCGCTCAAACCGGCAAGCATTTCTTCATTATTTTTATAAAAGTCTGAATAAATAAGACCAAGTTCTCCGCTTCCGTTTTTTAGAGAAGAATTGTCAGAAGCACTTCCAATATGAATTTCAAACTCGCCATCTTCGTCTTTGTCCTTTGTGTGAATGCCAAAAATCCTGTTTTTCCATTCTTCAATCTGCTGAGTTGCAGTCTGTGCAAATTGAATCAGGCTTTCGGCCGACAGACCGTTAAGAATTGAAGTCGAAAAAGAAATTGAAGGACGTTCCGTCTTAAACCAGTTAAAAACATGAACAGTCTGCTTTTTGTATTCATCGTTAAAAAAATAAGAATGAACTAAAACCTTTCTTGAAATTTCTTCTTTCTGCCAGTCGTAACCTTCTGCGTACACAAGATTTTTGATTTCGCCTTCAAAATTGCGGTTTGCTTCTTCAACCAGATTAAATGAATCTTCTATATTCTGTTCAATATTCTGAGAATATTTTTGAGCATAGAGTTTTGCAGAAGTTTCCTGCATAAGCTGAAAAATTTCGCTGCCGGCTTTTTTTGCATTGTAATAATCGAGTGCAGTTCCTGCCGATTTTTTTGCATTTATTTTTGAATAAAAAACCGACTGCCCGGCTCTTCCTTCAAGTTCTCCAAAATGTTCTTTTAATGAATAAAGAATACTGTCTTTTAGAATTTGGTTTACAAAAGAAGTTGAATCAATTTCCAGCCTTTCAACAGAATTTATTTCTGCAATTTTTGCCTTTTGAATTGAATTTTTAAATGCTTCTTCTGCTTTTTCTCCTGCACTAAAAACAAGCCCCGCTTCAAGAGAAGCAGATGCGTACATTTGAGAGATCCACTGCTGTTTTTCGCTTAAAAATTCTTCGTAAGAATTCTTCCATTCTTCATTTGCTTTCGTGTAATTTTTAGAAAAATCGCGGGCCCAGCTGTTATAAGTTGAATTTAATTTTTCTTCCGCCTTCTGCCATTCATTGTCTGCAATAAAGGAAATCTGCAGCAGCCGGTTCAGATTATCCTCGTTTTCTTTTTTTATTGAATTTAACGAAGAATCCAGTAAAAGTTTTTTTGAAACAAGTTCAAAACCTGTATTTATCGTCTGCAATTCTTCGTAAAATTCCAGGTATCTTGAAAAAAAATCTTCCTTATAGTTAAGTTCAGATTCTGAAGAGAGCACCGGAAAAGTTTCTAAACCATTGCTGAAAATAAAATATTCACTTTCCGCTCTGTTAAAATTTTCACCTGCAAAAGTCCGCTCTTCTTTTAAATATTTTTTGTAATAATCAAAAAGGAAAGAATATGAACTTTTGCCCAGTCCGTTTTTGTTTCCAAAAGCGTCAAGTGCAGGTTTTTCTAATTCAAGTCCGGCAAAATTGTCTCCAGCAAGCAGAAATTCAACATTATTTCTGAAATTTTCTATTTTTTTCTGATGCTCTTCCTGCCAGGTTGAATTGATTTCTTCAAATTCTTCATTTTTTTGAGAGAGCACCAGAAAATGTCTTTTTAACAAAATTTCCGAAGCTTCTTCTATACTTTCAAAAGATTCATCTTCTTTTAATAAAGCTAAAACGTTTTGAATCTGTCCGCTGTCCAGCCGGGAATTCTGTGCAAAATCCTGAATAAAAAAGTTTTTTACAAAATCAGTTGAATATTTTTCCAGTCCGTCAGTGTAAATTCCGCCGGTTTTCTTAAAATACTTTTCAAAAGCTAAACCCGTCTGTTCCTGAGCAGACAAAAGATTTTTTACAGCAGAAAGAATGTCTGCAAAGGAGTTTTCGTAAATTTTAAAAGTGCTGTTTTTCAGGGCCTGTGCACTTTTTGAATAATTTTTTGCAGCCCTGCCCTTTGCATTTTGAACGCGGATATTTGTAAAAAAACGGATAATCCAGACTGTACAGTCCGAATCATTTTTTCTGGAATTCATTTTGTTTTCTACAAGTTCAAAGGCAAGACTTTTAACCAGATTTTTTTCGATCAGCTGTATATTTTCTGCAAAAATACTGTTTGAATTTCTAAAAAGCACGCATTTTGCAATTTCTTCCGTTAAACCTTTTGACTTAAGCTCGTTAAAAGAAGATTCTGCCACCTGTTTTATGTATTTTTTATAATAATCATCAGCACCGATTCCGTGGGCGTCTCCCATCTGTGCATGCGTATTTAATGCAGAACTGTAAATTGAATTTTCAAAAGAAGGATCATTTTCAGAAAGCCAGTAAAGTCCTGCAAGAACAATGGTTTTAAAAAGACTTTCATCCTGGCACATTTCTGTAAGCCAGACAGAAATTTCTTTTTCTGCAGCAGTGGCGTCATATTCACCAGAATCGCTTATAACAGAAAAACTGTCAGTTTTTTCAAGAAAAAATTTTCTCTGTGCTTCTTCGTTATCATTAAAACTGTCGCTGCAAAGAGAATAAACATATTTTTCTAAGGAAGAATCGTATTCAACTCTGGCAAACTGGCTGTAAACAAAATCATTTTCTTCCAGAGTTTTTACAAGAGCAGTTCTATAATATTTTTCGTTTTCCTGAGAAAGTAAAACGCTCTTTTTTTCTGTTTGAATTGCACTTAAATAGTCGCTGTAAAGTACATAAGACAGATAATAATTTCTGTCAGCTTCGACAAGGGCAGATTCTGCTTCGTTTTCCAGCTCAGAAGAATCATCTTTTAAATAATCGCTTTCCTTTATTTTTTCTAAGGTTTCGAGAACAAGATTAATTCCATTTAAGGCATTAAAAGCAGTTTTTCTTTCTTCCTGTGGAGTTTTAAAATCTCCATAATTTTCGTAAGAAGAATTTTCAAGGTAAAGACTTTCTGCCCAATCGTAGACAGACTGTGCCTTTCTTCTTTCGATTCTTGCTCTTTCTGTCCTGTCGTAAAGATTATTGCTTAATTCAATCTGCTCATTGTATTTTTCAAGGCTGGAAACAAACTCTTTTGTCTGACTTTCGTAAAATTCAATCGCATTTTTATAATTCTGTTCGGCAAGGGCAACTTCGGAAAGTTTTTTGTTTAAAAGTTCGATGGTTTCGGAAGAATTTAATTTTTCAAATTTCTGAGCAAGACCTTCAATTTTTGTCTGATATTTTTTTATTGAATTCAAACTCAGTTCATAATTTTCATAAGAATCGTCTAACGCACTTAACGTTTTTGAAGAATAATTGCTTCGTTCATCTGCGCCAACGCCAAAAACATCTGCAGCCAGACGCGTATTTTCTTTTAAGGCGGATAATTGATTTTGCAGGAAGTTTTGCGTAATTGTTTTTATTTTTTCCTTTTGAATTGAATCTACAAATTTATTTTCTGCAA
>CAVEBK010000089.1:2659-6091 GCA_963613915.1 uncultured Collinsella sp. | reverse complement strand
ATTCCTGCAGAAAGAACAAGCAGGTTTGAAAAAGAATTATTATCAAAAAAATCTTTTATGGAATTATTCAGCTGAAACTGCAGAAATTTTTCGTCAATTTCTTCTTTTGCAAAAAGAACGCATTTTATTTCTTCGTCAGTGCCTAAAACGCAGGTGTTAGGAAAAGCAAAAAGTTTTTTTAATGATTCAAAAATAACTTCCATTGCGGCAGACTTTAATTCATTTTCGATCTGGTCATTAAAACTGTTAAAAGCCGAAGTTAATGCAAGTTTTGCAGAAATTATAAAAAGATTTGCTGCAGAAATTGAAAATCCTTTATTAAAATCAAAATCTGCCAGGGATTGTTCTGCTGAACTTTGTTCCAATGATTCTTTTAAGAGAAGAATAAAATCGCTGTCAGCCCGTAAACTTAAATCCTGTGGATTTATTACAAAAAAATAGTTCTGCTGATTTTCGCTTACAAATGGAAGAAATGCAATTTTTTTCAGGTTTTCTTTTACTTTATCAGAAAAAAGCTGAAAAAAGGGATTTAAGCTTTCGCCTTCAAAAACGTTCCAGTTGTTATAGTCGTTTATAATTCCATTCCAGAAATCTTTTGTTGAAACAGAATTTTCAATTGACTTTAAATCTAAGCCGGAACTTTTCCTTAAATAAAAAAAATCGTTTTTAGCAGACAAAATACCGCAAACGTTAAAAAAGTTTTTTTGCGCAAAAGAAACAAACGTCAACGGAACTTTTTTTATTTCTTTTGACGTTTGTTTTGAGTTTTCAAATTCTTCTGCACGGGCAAGAAGTCCACCTTTCTGCCCGTTTAACTCCTGAATGCGGTTTAACAGACCCATTATGCCAGTCCCAACTCCTTAAAGAGTTTTTTGTAAGTGTCAAACTGCTGAGACTGTGCAAACTCTGCAATCTTGTCTTCCGGAAGGTTTTCTAGCAGCTGATCCATGTACGACAATACTGATTTTATTTCTGTTTTTAAGTCGCCTGAAATTCCGTCGCTTTCTGTTTTTTCAGTTTCTTCTGGTTCTGCAGAAGCTGGATTTTCTTCCTGAGTTTCTTCTTCAAAATTAAAATCTTCAAGTTCTGAATCTTCTTCTACTGGAGCAGCTGCTTTTGCTTCAGTTTTTTCTGCCAGAGAATCTTCTTCCGGAGTTGAATTTAAATAATCTAACTTTTCTTCTGTTAAGGTTTCTGCAATTGAAGGTTCTTCAGCGGTTAATTCTTCAAAAGAATATGGTTCTTCAATTTTTTCTGCATCTTCGCTTACTTCAGAAGTTTCTAAAAGATCTGTTGAACTTGATTCAACCAGAATATCATCTGCTTTTGGAACTGAAATTTCTTCCGGCAGATTTGAACTGCTGTCAAGTCCCGAATAGTCAAGTTCGTCAAGTACAGGCTCTTCAATTTCTGCTGCTGTAATGTCACTAACTTCGTCAGCAGTTTCAAAAGTCGTAGAAAAGTCATCTTCCGGTTCAAAATCTTCTTCTTCAAAACCAGTAACTTCTTCTGCGCTTCCTAAAAGTTCTTCAGAAGAAACTTCCTGTGTTTCAGCTTCCAAAGGCTTTTCTTCAGATTCTTCAGGAACGTTCTGTTCTTCATTTTCTTCTGTCTGTGCTGGCTGTTCTTCTTCCTGTGCCTGCTGTGGTTCAGCCTGCGTAATGTCTGCAGTCTGCAAAATATTGTCAAGTTCGTCGGTCGAAAGGGCAATAGTGTCATCTTCGTCTGTGTCTGCAAAGAATCCGTGACTTTCTTCCTTTTCTGTTTCCTGAACAGGAACAGGAACTTTTGTCTGATTTTTTATAGTTTCAATTTCATTTTTAAGGGACGCAAATTCATTTTTGAGTGAAGAAAGTTCTTCAACAATCTGGCTGAAAATTGCAGTCATCTGTGCTGAAGGCTTTTCTGTTTCAAGCTCATTTTCTGACAAAACCGGAGCCGTGATAGAAGAAGCAAATTCATTTGCCTTTTCTTCGTCTTCTTCTAGGAATGTTGAAGTTTCTTCTTCAAATGTATCTGGAATTTCAACTTCTTTTGCCTCAACTGTCTCTGCGTTTTCTTCTTCTTCAAACTGAACTTCATTGTCAGAAGTGCCGGCTTCCACAAAATCAGAAGCTTCTAAAGGCTCAACTGTCTGTGTTTCTTCAATTTCTGCTGCAAGAGGTTCTTCTTCAATAACTTCACTTAAAGTGTCTGAAAGTACAGGTTCTTCGAGCTTTTCTGCATCGTCTGTAACTTCTTCCTGAGGAATTTCTTCTGACACAACATCTTCTGGAATGTCAAAAACTTCAGGTTCTTTGATTTCTTCCTGAACTTCTGCAACCTCTTGAACTGGTTCTTCAAAATCTGCCAGGCTGGAAGTATTGCCGTTTTCGTCTGTAATATTTCCTAAAATTGAATCAAGGTCAAAATCATCATCTGCGTTCTGGTTAACCGCAGTTGCTTCTTCTTTTTCTGAAATTTCCTGTGGAGCAGCAGTGTTTTCTTCTTCCTGAGGAATTTCAATGTCCGGCTCAGCTGCGTTTGTTTCATTTTCTGCAGAAAAACTGTCTTCCTGCTGAATTTTTTCTTCAGCGGAAGAATCTGTATCTTCAAAACCGAATTCACTTAAATCAATATTTTCCATTCCGTCGTCTGATTCTGCCCCTGCCGGCTCTGTAACAGCTGCTTCTGTATTTTCCGTTGAATCTTCATCAAAACCAAATTCGCTTAAATCAACGTCCTGTGTTCCAGCGGGAGAATCAAAATTAACGGCATTTTCTTCAGCAGAATTTGCAGAAGAGTCGTCGTCAAAAGAAAGGTCAATGTTAAAAATGTCATCATCGCTCAGCTCTGAAGTGTCTGCAGTAACTGGTTCTTCCGGCAGAATGTTTTCGTTTTCGTCTGATTCAACCGTAAAATCGTCATCAAAAGAAACTGTATCTTCTGCTTTGTCCAAGGTTTCAGCTGGTTGAGCAGGTGTGTTTTCTTGAGAGTGTTCTTCTTTTTCTTTTATTTTGTCTTCATCAGGACCGGTTTCAAAAACTCCGCCTTCGATAAATTCATCAAGAGAAATTTCTTCTTCTCCGTTTGAAGCAGCAGGCTGCTCTGGACTTTCTGTGCCTGTGTGAGAAGAAAAATCGTCTGTGTTTTCTACATCGTTTGTAATATTAAAAAGTTCTTCTGTCGAAAGGGCTGTGTCGGCATTGTCGTAATCAGAATCTGCAGAACTTGAATCGACTACATCTAAATCTGAAAAATCAGGTAAATCTGTGTCAAAACTGAATGTGTCTGAAGAGTTCTGTGTTGTGTCAGAGGAATCTACTGTTTTTGGCGGAGTTTTTACCCATACGCCGTAGCTGTCAAGTTCATTTGTGTCTTTTGAATCACTCATAAAAATTCCCCTTAAAAAATAGATTTATACTAAAAATGTCGGTAGAAAATGCCTTAATC
>CAVEBK010000089.1:603-2649 GCA_963613915.1 uncultured Collinsella sp. | reverse complement strand
GCCTTAATCTTCAATATAAAAAGACTTACAATTTGTTATTTTATCAAAAAAAAAAACTAGCGTCTATTTATTTTGAAGATCAGAGGTTTGTTGAATTTTATTTTTTTTATGACAATTATTTTCTGTTATAAAAAGCGGAAATTCTGCCGACAATATACATTATGAAAAGGTTCCGGTTTTTATCAGCTGCACTTGCAGGTACTTTTGTTTATGTTCTGTTTTCTGTCGTTGCCGGGCGTGACGGTTTTTTAGCAGAAAGACAGCAGCGTGAACAGAAAAGAATTCTTGCAATTCAAACTCAGAGCATTCAGAAAATCAATAATCAGCTTCAGCTTGAATGCACTGCATTGCAGAATGATCCTCAGGTAATTGAAGGACTTGCAAAAAAATTAGGATATGTTTCTGCCGGAGACAAAATTGTAAAAATAACGGGACTTACTGCTGAAACACAAAAATTGTATGATGCAGGTACGCCGTTACGTGCTGTAGAAAGTGAATATATTCCTGAATGGGTCAATAAAACTGCTGGAGGTGCTGCCTTCTTTGTAGTTTATCTGTATCTTTTAGCAGAAGATGTAAAAAATGGCGCTTTCAGGAGAAAAAAGAAATCTGTTTTTATGGAGGGTATACCTGTCTATGATTTGCCGCAAATCTGATTCTGAATCGTCTTTAATTGCTGCTGATTATCTTCGTCGTGGTAAAGTTGTAATTCTGCCGACTGATACTGTTTATGGTTTTTCCGGGATTGTAGACGGCCGTCATTATTCTTTTCACACTGATGCAGAAATTACTAAGATAAAGGGACGTGACGAAGGCAAGCATTTTATTCAGCTTTTGTCAAAACCAGAAGACGTAAAAAAATACACAAGAGATTTAATTCCAGATGAACTTCTTTCCCTCTGGCCAGGTCCTCTTACGATCATTGTTCATACATTTGCCAAAGACGGAAACTTTGCAACAACTGCTTTCCGCTGTCCTGGAGATGAGTGGCTTAGAAAGGTAATCGGTCTTTGTGGAGCTCCTGTTTATTCTACGAGTGTAAATAAAAGCGGTTCTCCTGTCCTTAATAATCTTGCAGATATAAAAAAGGAATTTGGTTCTGCCGTAGACTTAATTATTGATGATGGTGACAAAACCCACGGAATTCCTTCTACAATTGTTTCTCTGGAACCTGATGGAAGTGTAAAGCTTGTAAGGCAGGGGCAGCTTAGTGTAAATATTGCAGTCTGACTTTTTATTTTTTATGCCAGGTTGTTTTTAATTCCTTTAACTGAACGCTTGATGAGTCTGTGCCGGATTCAACAAGCGTTTTTTTTGTGCCGGAAAGAGTATCATCTGCCGTCTTTACAAAAGTCCATTCTACAGGAGGAGCAGAAGGGGCTTCTTTTAGTGCGAGTTCTCTAGAAAGTTCTGGGAAAAAAGAAGCATTTGCCTTTCCTGACTGTTTTATTTTTATAAGGTTTTCGCCGGAAGAATCCTGAATTATGGACACGGAAATGTTCATTGTTGCACCGTTTTTTAAAATTATAAAACCGCGTCCGCCTCTTAAAATCAGGATTTTATCTGTGTAGGGTTCCCCGGTCCAGCTTCCTGAAAGATCTTCTATGTTTATATTTGAATTCTTTTGCGCGCTTTGTGCTGAATCTTCTCTTGAATTGTTTTCATTTTTTAGAATGAACGGCGTAAGAAAATCTTCAATGGTTTCTTTTGCGTTTGTTAACATTTTGTAATAGGTTTCGTATGTTTTGTTTTTTTGAAAAATAACGCCGGTTTCTGTTTTTATTAAGACGAATGCACAGTTCCAGAAAATTGAATTTTCACCTTTTTTATCTTCCGTAATCTGTGCGTAAAAAGAAAATTTATTTAATGAAGCATTGCTTGTATCTGGAATTGTTGCAGAAACGGAACTTATATCACTTCTTTTGTCTGAAACGGAAAGTCCGTCAATTGAAGTAAGCTGGGTGTAAAAAAAATCCTGAGCCATCTTCATCATGTTTACATCGCTGGAAGTTGACACAACTCCATAATATTCAATTTGTAACGGAG
>CAVEBK010000089.1:0-593 GCA_963613915.1 uncultured Collinsella sp. | reverse complement strand
ATTTACCACTTTTTAAAGGTTTGAATTTTTAAATTCCCGCTGCAAATCTCTGTTTACATCACGTTCTTTTATTGCAGCTCGTTTGTCGTACTGTTTTTTACCTTTGCAAACGCCTAAAGTAAGTTTTACCCGGCCATTTTTTAAGTAAAAATCAAGAGGAATTAGTGTAAAACCTTTTTCTTCAACCTTGCGCTGAAGTCTTTTTAATTCTTCTTTATGAACCAGCAGTTTTTTTATTCTGTCTGGATTGTGATTAAAAACCGAAGAATATTTGTATTCTGAAATATGAAAATTCCTCATCCATAATTCACCATTTTGAATTTCTGCAAATGAGTCCTGGAACGAAACACTTCCTTCTTTTACGGATTTTACTTCTGTTCCCTCGAGAACTATGCCGCATTCGTATTTTTCTTCAACAAAATAATCAAAATGTGCTTTTTTATTCTGGGCAATTATTTTTACACTTTCAGACATAAGTCAGATTATATTCTTAAAAAGTTTACCTTGCAACCAGACAAAAAAAGTTGTAATTTTTTAACTATGTTTACAGATATTTATTCAGTTTCCTACAAGATGAGGCGTCAGCTTTACAG
>CAVEBK010000088.1:0-6250 GCA_963613915.1 uncultured Collinsella sp. | reverse complement strand
GAGTTTTGGAACAAAACTCGTTAAGCAACCGCAAGGTTGCGACTCATGCTGAACTCGTTAGCCTTCGGCGGCTTCGCTCAGCCTCTCTTAAAATGACAGACTGTCTGAAATTCTCTGTTTTAATTGAATAAGATTTTGTTCTTTTCAATGTTTTTTGCACGGGCTGTGTTATGCTTAGGCTATGAAAAGATTTAACTGTAAAACTTTTTTAGCCCTTGCCGGCTTGAGTGCAATTTTTTCAATGTTCTCCTGTAATCTTGAGCTGCCAGAAAAAATTTCTGTAAAGACAAGCGGAACTAAGTATAATTTTCCGCTTGGCAGTGGTTCGTTTTTGTTACGCGAAAAAATAAGTGCTTCTGAGTTAAGAAAAACATTTAACGAAAATCTTGGCGACGACGCTGCAGAAATCAAAGTTTACGATTATAACCCGACACAAAGCGACAGCGACGTTATCCGCTATTTGATCAAGTATCCGATTCAGGAAATTTCTCTCGGACTTGCCCAGGACGGTTCAAACGAAATTGATTTTAGTACAAAAATTTCAATTTCCAATTTGAATGAAACAATTTCCAGTGCTGTGCAGATTGAAGAATTAACTTATCCGATTGTTGAATTAGGTACGACAAAAGCAATTCCTGATACTTCAGGTATTGCTTTTGAATTTTCAAAACCAGATTTTTCTACAATAGAAATTTCCAGTGGTAAAATTAAAGTTGAAGTTACTGCTCCGGACAATGTTTCCAGTGATTTTGTTTTGTCAGCAAAACTCGTTTTATGCGATACAAACGGTAATACAGTTGCAGAAAGCGACGAACTCGACATTGCAAACGGAACAGGCAGCACGCCTTTTTACTTAGACCTTGCTGGTAAAACAATTTCTAATACAATGAAGTTTAAACTTTCTGGCAGCATGAGCGGTGGAAAATTAGGTACAACTCATGAATACAGCCTTTCTATGAGCACAGAAAACTTCGTCATTTCTAAAGTTACAGGTCTTACAATGACAGCAGAAGACCTTGGTGACATCGATAACGATTCTACTACAGACGACGGAGTAGTTGGCTTTACTAACGACTTTGATTTTACCGGCGCAAGTGATTATTTAGTTTCTGCACGAATAAACAATGGCGGATTAAATTTTTATGGAGTGTTACCAGATGGTTGGAGTGGCGTT
Source organism: uncultured Collinsella sp. (assembly GCA_963613915.1). GTDB lineage: Bacteria > Spirochaetota > Spirochaetia > Treponematales > Treponemataceae > Treponema_D. The sequence goes on along the minus strand of CAVEBK010000088.1, from coordinate 5,076 downwards.
ACTCTGAATGTTGATAAAATTTCTGTAACTCAGCCAAATAATAAGAATGAAGGTGACGGTCTTTCTCTTACGAATAGTAAGTTTACTGATGTAACTGGTTCTGATTCTGATGTTTCATACCTGTTCAATAAGTATGCAGACTTAAGTGAAGCTCGAATAAATCCTTTAACTATTACTTTAAAAGGTGAAGCTGGAATAAGTTTTGACAACGCAACCCTCGTTTTTGCAGATTCTTCCAGTGGTGCAGAAATTGAAATTGGCGGAAAGTGCAATATTGAAAAAATGGGAGAACTTACTGTAAATACATCTTCTTTGACTGACTCTGCAGAAACTTCTGGCGAAATTGATACAGGTTTAAGTTTTTCAACTTTGCTAAAAGATAATCTTGGAGATGCTTCTAACCTTGTAAAAAATATTCAGTTTAGTGGAATAAAAGGTTATGTCTATGCTGTTCAGCCGGGATTAGATGCTCTTAACGGTGTTAAATTTTCTTCCTGCACTCTCGAAGCTTCTTACGAAGTTGACGAAACTCCAGACTCAAAAAAATTAATAGACGGCGACTCTGTAAAATTAGTTGATACTCAGCTTGATTTGGATTCTCTTGCAGACGACGACTATACGATTACGACTGATGTTTTTGGAGAAGAAGAAAGCCCAAATTATTCTGTAACAACAAAAGATGATTCAATTTGTGAGCTTATAAATGAATTGCCGGATAATCTGAAAATTAAATACGATTTGAGTGATTTTTCTGGAGATTCAGAACTTACTTTGAACGCTGAGGATTTTGATAAATTACAGTCGTTAAAGTCAATTCAGCTTTATATTCTTCTTGATATTCCTTTGAATGTTGCTTTGAACGACACAGTTGACTTTCCGGAAGCACAAACTTCTTCTGACGGAAAAATCTCTATTTTAGATGTTCGTGAGCTTGTAAGAATTATTAACGGCGACGAAGAAAAAGAAAATAAAGATCTTTTTGAACGCGACAGTTCCGACGATTACGAAGATTACAAAAAATATCTTGATATCGTGGATTCTGTTACGATTTATTACAAAGCAAAGAACACAACAACTTTTGCAATCGACGGTTATATAAACGATGCAGAAATAGGAATCAGCAAGACGTTGAATTTTGACACAACTGCTGAAGATACAACCGACAGCGACTACCAGACATTTACTTTAACTCAGGACGAAATAAAGAGCATTTTTGACAATTATCCGTTTAATCCGATTATAAGTCTTGATATTGATGCCGACGGTGAGTTTAAAGATATTCCGCGCGATGCTGAGTTTGGACTGGAAGGTTACGTTCAGCTTGTTCTGGATGGAACTGTTGAAGTATGGAACAAAAACGAGGAATAGGAGGGGAGAAAATGAAAAAAATATTCAGTTTTATTTTTGCATTGATTTTTACTTCCTTTGCTTTTGCAGAATTTTCTACCTCTAACAGAAAAATTGAACTCGGCTTTGAAGCAGAAGGCGGACTTTCGAACAACTATTTTACGGCAAAGGAATTTTTAGTAAAAGATTTAGTAATTGATTTAAACGAAATTGCAGACAAAATGCCGGAAAATGGTCTTGTCCTGGATTTTAACGTGCACACAAAAAACTGGGTTGCACTTAATTTAAGCAAAAAGTTTAAGTTGAATCTGTTCTACGGAATTGAAGGCACAGGATACGCAAATGTTTCTAAAAACTTTTTTGAACTTTTGTGTACCGGCATTGAATTGAATTCCAGCGAAACTATTGATCTGTCTGTTTTTGGCGACATTTATGCCCACACAGGAGTAACGTTCGAAACACAGATTAAAAAGTTTGGAATTCACCTTACGCCTGCTTTTTTTGCACCGGTTGTGCATGTTGCAGAAACAAAGGCTACCGTAAATTATACTTCAACAGCAGACGGTCTTATGCGTGCAGAAGCAGATTTGCCGCTTAATATTTATACGCTTGTAAATCTTGACGGCATAAAAGACAAAGACATTGATTCAGCTTACATGCAGGAAGTTCTGGCAGAGCTTGTAAAGAGTGCTGGTTTTGATTTTGCTTTTGAAGTTGACCATTCAATTGGAGAAACTTTTACTCTTGGTGCATTTACAAGAATTCCTCTTGTTCCGGGGCGCTTAAAATATAAGACTTCTGTAAGATACTGGGGCATTGCAGAACAGAAAAATGCACTTGGTGTTCTTGACGAAACTAATTCGTATTCAAGTGATTACGGACACGACGACGCAGTTTACAGCCAGGAAACAAAGATTGTGCACAGACCGTTTATCTTAGGTATGGAAGCAGCATGGAAGCCTTTTGGTTCATGGTGTACTTTGTATCCAAAAGTAAATCTTGCAGTGCGCAATCCATATACATCAGAAAATCAGGTTTATGGCGAATACAGCCTTATAAGTGATTTTTCTATGTTTAATGTTTTAGGATTAAGATTTGGAACAGCCTACGAAAACCTTGTATTTAAGCAGACTGCCGGATTTAAGGTGAACTGCCGCGTTGTAGAACTTGACGGAGCAATAATGTTCCGCGGGGCAGATTTTGCAAAAAGTTTTGGCATGAGCGGCATGGGAGCTTATCTGGCAGTTAAGTGCGGCTGGTAGAATAAAGAACACAGCTAAATGCGCTGATTGAGCAGAGTCAAAATCGGCGCATTCTGATGTCCGGGCAACGGAATGACAGGTTTTAACTGTATCTGTGTGCCCAGGCTCTTGGCGACATTCCTGTATTTTTCTTAAATACAGAACTAAAATAATTCTGGTTCTGGAAGCCCAATCTCGTTGCAATTTCTGACAGTTTAATTGATTCAACCTGTAAAAGATTTTTTGCCTGCTCGATTTTTAGTTTTTCGTGCAGGGTTTGAATCGTAAAACCAGTAAGTTCCTTTGCACGGCGGACAAGATGAGATTTACTGACCATTAATTCTTCCGCCATTTTGTCCAGATTTGTCATTTCGTTTAAATGTTCAACAAGATAATTTGTAATCTGGCGGACAGTAATTCCATTTTTGTTTTCTTTTACAGCATCTGACGGCAAATGAAGAATTCCTACAAGCTGTTCTCCAGACAAAAGCATTGAACGTTCTTTGGTGCGCCCTTCTTTCTGATAAACAGAATACAAGGCATTGCTTAAAAGCATGCGGACTGTGTCATAGACAGAAATATTCTGAGTTCCGGTTTCTAAAAAAGCATAACCAAAATAGCGGTCAGCGTGATACAGAATTTCCAGCATAAGGCTGAACCTTCTGCCGTGAGGAAAGAATGTCTTTGGAATACAGGCAGGATCGTAAACTTTAAATGGGAGTTTTTCTTTTATGTCTGCAGGTGGTTCCGGGAGAATAAGTTCAATATTAGAAGGACTTAAATCTAACGTCATGTTTTCAGAAAGGCAGAGAATAATTCCAGGAATTTCCATTTCTGAAAGCTGGTAGCGCAGAACATCCTGAATCTGTTTACCCGTTGTTGCGCTTGCAAAGTTCATGGCAATTTGCGAAATATTGTTCATTAAGTATGAATTTTCTCTGGTAGAAAGTGTGTCGTATTCAATAAAAACAGAAACAAGAGAACGCAGCTGATGAAAAATATTTTCGATATGGGAAAACTGTTTTTCGTCGTCTTTTACCATTGGCAGAATTATTTTTCGTAAGTCTGTAATGTTTTTCTGCAGTTCACTGTTAATTAAGGCGGAATCTTTTCTTATGTTTTGCAGAAGGTTCTGGAACCATCTGAGCATTGCCGGCGGCTGGCTTTGCTCGTAAATGTCGTTAAAGATTGAATTTACAAGTTCTGTAATTTCCTGCTCATTTTGCTGAGGAAAAATTATGCGTCCCTGCCTGAATAAAAAGGAGCGTACGTCTTCTTCTGAAGAATTTGGTCCTATAGTAGAAGTTGAACTTATGTTTACGGTTTCTCCGGCTTCGACAATGCTCTGTTCAAAACAACCGCAGGACTGCCGCACAAGCAGGGTAGTTGGAACAAGGCGGGTTTCGAACTTTGCTTCCGGATTCATTATGCGGTCAATCAAAAGTTCAACGGCGGCATAACCACGCTTAAAATATTCGAGGTTCATTGTTGTAACCGGTGAGCGGGCAGTAATTCCGTTGTACTGGTTGTTAAAACCTGTAATGGAAACGTCGCCCGGAACGCTGATATTGCGTTTGTCGAGTTCTTCAATAACCGTAGCTGCAATAATGTCGGAAGTTGTAATTATGCAGTCAATTTCTGAATGATCCTTTAAGTTGTATGCAGAACAAAGCTGGGTAACTGCCATTGCAATGTCGATAGGATCCATTGTTTTTGTCATGTAAGTTGAATGCGGCAGTTCTGGAATTCCATATTTTTTTAATTCAGCCTGGTAGGCAACAAGACGGCGCTGGTGCGGTTCAGAAATGCGGGAACCGATAAAGACAAAATTTTTATAGCCGTGCTTATTTACAAGGTGATCCATTATGAGCGCAATTGAAGAATTATTGTTAATGCGGATGCAGGGAATTCCTTCAATGTCGAGGTAGCCGATATCTACCATTGGAAGCGGTTTTAATGAATTAAAAGTATTTACGATTGTTTTTGTGTCTAAGAACGAACACAGGGAAGAAGTCCAGGTAACAAGTCCGTCAACAAGTGGAGATTTCATAAAACGGAAGTTTTTCAGATAGTGAGAAATAAAGTCGATGTCGTCAAATAGAGAATATTTTATTGCGCCGGCAAAGTTTATAAAGTTAAGATCGTAATCTGAAGCAGCCTTCATCATTCCTGCAATGTATTCCTGACCAATAAACGAGCGGAAGTCGGCAATTCCTGTAAAGCCGATTGTTACGCGGTTTCCCTGATTTTTGCGTTGTGTTAAAAAAGCTCTCCTTTTTGCGATTCCCTGGTTCATAAAAATAATTATATCATTTGACTGAGCATTTTTTGTATAAAAAAAAGCAAATATTTTATATAAAAGCGACAGAATGCAGAAATGTTATTAGTTTGAATGTCGAGTTTCAATAAAAACATATAAAATAGTCTCTCGTTGAGAACCTTGATAAAGAAAATGCCTTCCTGTCATTTTCTTTATCGCAAAAACTTT
>CAVEBK010000087.1:0-6336 GCA_963613915.1 uncultured Collinsella sp. | reverse complement strand
TTTTTAATAAAATAAACTCGACATTCAACTATTTATTCAAAACTCGAAATTCAGGCTATTAATGTCTAAAACCTGATTGTTGCCCCGATGCCTGCACTTGCACTCAGGGTAACAATCTTGTCCCAGACGCAGTCGTAAGAAATTCCTAAGGAAGAATTAAGTTCTACAAAACTGTTTAGTTTTATGTCTAAAGAGTGAAGATATTCATAATTTTGATGATGTGTAATTTTTGTGCTCGTCGTTGAAGAAGATGAAGCTTTTGACAGCGTAATGTTAAGGCTGTCGGTGCGCGCTATGTTATTCTGAGGCGAGCGTTGTTTTTGTTTATAAAAGAAGTAAGAAGCTTCCTGCAAAAGAGAGTGTTTTCCGGGGCGCTTAAAGATGAACGTTGCCTTTGAACTCAAATTGTCTTTATCTTCGAACGAAAGTTCAGCTCCGGCCTTAAAAAACGAGTCTTTAGTTATATAGAATGTGCTTTGCTGGTAGAACGAAATTAAGAGGGTAGAAGCAAAAAAGTTTTCTTTTGGCGTTTTTACTGTGATCGAAACAGAAGTTAAGTATTCGTCCTGTTCAAAAAGGTCTGTAAGGTGAATTGAACTTTTTGAACCAAAAACATTCAGTGCATTAAAACCTAAAAGTCCTTTAAATTGATAAATGTCTGTTACCGACGACGAAGTTTTTATGTCGCGTTCAAAAGAAACAGAAGCATTTTGAGGAATAAAAAAATCGCGGCAGGTTGCAGAAAACTGTCTTCTCCACGAAGCTGAATAAAGAGAAGTGTAATAAAGAGATTCAACTGAATCTTCGTTCATGGAAGCATTTTTTAAAACATTCTGGTTTAGCGAGTTTGAAAAAATGTCATAAAACGGCAGAGCCTTAAAATACCAGCTTTTTTCACTTAAAACGTCTTTAAAAGATTCTGCGTCTGTTTCGTAGGAACCTCCGCTTAAAGCATTTGTAACTCCGCCCGTAGATTTTTCCCACAATAAAGAAAAACTGTGTTTTTTTACCGTAAATGGAATTGAAAAACTCTGGACTGTTGAGTCCGTGTATGTTGTGTAAGAAGAATTTTTATATTTCTGGCTTAAAGATATTTTGTAAGAAGGTTTTAAATTCAAAAAGGGAAGAGCGAACTGAAAGTTTGAATCTGCATAAATATTGCGCGTTGAAGCTTCGCTGTTTCCCTGGTCAAAGGCGAATTGTGTAATTTTTTTCCAGGAAGAAGCATAATTTGTGTATTCAAAATCCTGGGCTAAAGCTGAAGAACTTTGCGATAACTTCTGTTTTGCTCCTGCCGTTGCAGAAAAGACAAAATATTTTGAATTAAATTGAATCTTAGAACCTGAATTCTGGTTTAAAGCCCAGCTGTCGCAGTCTGCATTTGCTTTTGCGTTTAAAGTTAAAGGCACGTTCAGTTTAGAAAAATCAAGTTGAACTGAATTCACTTTTTTTAGGCTTTCGTCGGTATTGTTAAAATTAAAGGTTTCTTCAGCACTCAAAATCCTAAAAAACGGACTGGCGGTCTTTATGCTGTGCGACGCTGTCGAAAAAGGAATGTTTGACGAAGAAGAACGTCCTGCCTGGGCTGAAAAAGCAATGTTTGTAAGTGTAATGTCCGCTGCTGCACTTCCTGTAAACTGGTTTTCTTTATTTGAATTATCTTTCTTTTTTATAAGGGAAGTTTCTTTTGCAGTGGATTCAAAACTAAAATTACTCAAAATCGAAGAATTCCCGATTTTTAGAATATCGCCTTTTTTCTGATACGAAGTTTTTGTTATGTTCTGTACTGTTGCATATGGAGAAGTCTGTGTAAAAGAAAATTCATCCAGGTACAGGGTTGCAGGATTTTCAGAAGTAAATTCAATTTTCAGTCTTGTCGGCACAACTGAACTGTCAGCTTTTTCAACCGTTCCGAGGTTTGCAGTTTTATTAAAGAGATTTATTTTTAAATCGTAATAACTTCCCCTGCCGCTTAATTCCTGCAGTTCTTCTGCACTAAGCGTAAGTTTTACTGCTGTCGTAAATTCGTCATTAGATTCGGGGCGTTCAAGAGTTAAAGTTAAGTAAGACTCGTCAGAAAATTCCTGGGTGCTTTCGAGTTTTGTGCGGAGAATAAGGTTTTTGTAATTTTCAAAATCCATTTCACCGTAATAGCGCACGAGAGTAAAAGTGTCGGAAACAGTGTTTGTAAATTCAAAAACCTGTGCATAATTTGAACTGCCTGCTGAATCCGTTCTCTTTTGCGAGGTGTACACTGTTGAGTTTTTTTCACTTTTTACGCTGAATTCCATTTCGCCTGATTCGTAAGGACCTGCCCAGATTGTTCCTTTTGCTCCTGCTGAAGTTGAAGTAATTATGAGCCTTGCATCAAAATCCTGAGAAAAAAGGCTTTTGTCGCTTTCTGTTAAATGAACTGTTACTGTCTGCCATTCTCCTTTTTTTGCTTTGTCCAGCATTGTCTTTACGTCTTCTCCAGAACTTCCCGACTCGTCAAGAATCTTCCAGGAAGGAATCAGGCTCGTGTCTTCAAAATCAACAGAATCGTCTGCTTCAACTCCAAGCTGAATGTAAACGGCACAATTATCCAGGTCTGCGTTTTCGTCAATTTTTAAGGCGATTGAAAAAGAAGAACTTGAAGCAAGGGTGCCTGAAACTCCCGGAAGCTTTATGCAAAGTCCTCCCCAGTAAGGAGAAGTGGAAGAAGCGGAAGCTGAAAAAGAAGAAAAGTCCCAGCTTACGGGAATTGCGTACCCCGTAATTGAAGAATCTGTTTTTGCAGTCTGTTCCCCAAGAGAACCGTTTTTTTGCTGTTCAAGTTGAATTGTCTGCGCAGAAGTCTGCGCCGGCCGGGGATTTATGACCGGCTCTAAATCAGAAGAAACTGTCTGTCCGCTTGTTTTAGAAAGATAAAAGGTTTGTGTTTTTTCTTCGCTCATTTTAGAAACAATGTATTTTCCTGTTGTGTCGGTTGTTTCTAGACTTACGCTTGAAGTATTTGTAAGGTTAAAATTTTCACCTTTGTAATAAAATCCGCCTGCTAAAGTTGCGTACCCGGGCGAAGAGTTTGCAGAAACTGAATATTTTTCATCTTTTGGAATTGTCCATCTCGAAGCTAAAGAAAAATCTGCAGAAACGCTTTTTGAAAACTCTTTTTTTATTCCTGCTGCAAGAGCAAGGGCTCCGGCAGAAGAATCTGAAGAATCTTCGTACCAGTTTGCAACAATTTTATCAGAAGAAGAAACTGAAGTAGAAAGCGTTATGCAGCCCGTGCTGCTGTCGTACGCCGCTGAACTGTCCTGAATTCCGTTTTTGTAGACACGGACAGAGCCTTCGACAGCATTTGTTCCGATTTCAAAGCGCGAAACCTTTGAATAAGTTTTTATGCTTACTACTAAATCGCTAAACGCTCCATAACCCAAGTATGCGCCCTGTTCATCTTCGCTCAAGGAAAAAGGAAAACGGTATTTTACGTCTAAAACAGAAGAATTGTCCTGTGTATAAACGTCTGCATAAATGTGGCTCGTATTAAAAAAATCCGTTAAAACAGAAGAAAAATCATTTTCTCCAAGCGTAACTGAATATTTCTGACTTGCCATGGAAGTTGAAATGGAACAGACTGACGCTTCCCCGGAACTTAAGATTCCTGCGTCATAGCGATAGCAGGCAGCATAAGGAGAAAATCTTGAAGGATATTGAATATAGTAAATTTCGCTGTTATTGAGGGTTCCTGTAAGTTCAAGTGAAAAATCTTTGAGATCTTTTGTAAAGCCTTCCTGGGTTTTTCCTAAAAATCCGCTTCCTGGTGAAGATGCCGTTCCATAAGAGCCTAATTCTGTTTCTGGTGAATAGGATGAATCAAATTCAAGTGCAACTGCCGGCAATACATTAGAAGATTTATATGCTTTTGCATCTTTTGAAAGAAAAACTGAATAATTTTGTGCACTTAAAACGTACTGCGACGAATTCAATTTTTTGTAAGTTCTTCCTTTTTTGTCTTTGTAAGAGCCTGTGCTTGATTCAACATAAACTGCAGTTACGCTAAAAACAGCTTCCTTTGAAGGAAGAATATACTGAAATCCTGTTTCGTAGTCTTCGAGCGCAATCTGCTGAACTGAAACACTGTTCTTTCCATACCAGGTTTTGCTTTTTGATTCTACAGCCTCGTATCTTAAGGCAAAGTCTGCCTGCCAGGTGTTTTCTTCTAGATGTGCGCTTAATCCCGGGGCAAGGTTTTCTCCTCCGCCAATACCGCGGTTAAAACAGTCAACCGAATAAATTGACGGAAATTTTATTCCTCTGTTTGCAATCCTCGCTTCCTTTAAAATTCCTTCTCCCTTGTAGCCTGCAGCAACTGTGTTTTTGTCAAAATGGTCTGCAAATGCTGCTTCAAAATACCATTTTTTGTTAAGCAGAAAAAAAAGGCTTAAATCAACTTCAGAAGATAAAACCGGAGTTCCTGCAGAAAGGGCAGCCTGGTTTCCAAATCCAAAGGTTGAAGAAAAACTTCCTGTCAATAAAGATTTCCAGTAGCCTTCGGCAGTGAATTCAACTTCTTTGTCAAAAATTGAATAATTAAAAAGGGCCGTTGTGTCAGTTTCCTGCGGAGGCAGTGCGTTTGAATTAAATACAATCGAACCTGCTCCGTCTGCGCTTCGACTGGTTTCTGTCGAAGTTAGGGCATGAGTTTTCTGCGCTGCAAAAGAAAAAAACAGAGCAGAAAAAAATGCAATAAAAAGGACTTTTGTTTTTTGAGGTGTTAAAAGCCTTGCTTTTGTAATTTTTATTCCTGGAATTTTACTTTCTGCCTTTAAAACAGCTTCTTCGACCTTTCGTTTTTTTTCTTCTCCAAAATCGAATAATTCGCTCTGCCTTGGATTTGAGGCACTTTCTGTGTTTTGCAGGGCAATTCCTAAGAGACGGATTCCTTTTGAAGGATCTGCTTTTTTATAAAATATTTTTTTTGAACGCTCAAAAAGGTCATCAATGCTTGAAATTTCGTGGAGAGAAGTTTCCTGTGCACTGACGGTTACAAAGTTTTCGTATCGGATTTTTACGTTTACCGTGTAACTTCTTAAATTTTCTTTACGCATTCTCCAGATTACGGTGTGGCTTAATTCTAAAAGGGCTGTTTCGATCGCTTCCTTAGAGGTTAAATCGTATGGATAAGTGTTTTCTGCACTGATTGAATGAGTTTTTGCAGGAGTGTTAAAACTTTCTTTTTCCTGCCCGCGCACTGCGTTAAATAAAAAAGTTCCGGTGGCGTTTCCGAAAAGTGCCGTAAGAAGGGACAGAGGTTTTTCGTGAATGTCCTTTGTTGTGCGCAGTCCGCTTTGTAAAAGAGAATTTGCTGTTTTTTCGCCGATTCCCCAGATTTTTTTTAACGGAAGGGAAAGCATAAAAGATTCTTCCGTTCCTTCAGAAATTTCAAAAAATCCGTCAGGTTTTTTCATGTCAGAAGCAATCTTTGCAAGATACTTTGTTGCAGCAAGCCCGATCGAAACTGTAAGCCCCGTTTCTGCTTTTATTTCCTGCTTTATTTTTAAGGCAACGTTTTTTGCATGACCAAAAAGCTTTTCAGTTCCCGTAAGATCTATAAATGCTTCGTCAACCGAAATCTGCTGAACGTCTGGTGAATATCGCGCAAAAATTGACATTACTTTTTCTGAAAAATAAAGATAGCGTTCCATCCGCGGGTAAACAAAAATCCCGTTCGGGCATAATCTGTAGGCAACAGCAGTCGGCATTGCAGAATGAACTCCGTATTTCCTGGCTTCGTAAGAAGCAGTTGAAACAACAGAGCGTCGGTCTTCCGGTTTTCCGCCGACAATTACAGGTTTGTCCTTCCATTGCGGATGATCCAGAATTTCAACTGAGGCAAAAAAAGCGTCGAGGTCTGCATGGAGATAAGTTTTTTTCATTTTTTAATTTTTTTCTCCAGACAAAACTTCTGTCAAAACTTCCCGTTCGTACACATTCTGATTTTCTGTTTCGTAGATTGCCGTCACCGTTAAAACTTTTTCTACTGATTTTTCTGTTGAAAATTCAATGTCAATTTTTTGAGGCGGGTAGTCTGGAATATTAAATTCAACCTGCCTTGAGTTTTCCTTTACAGTAAATGAATAAAGAGAATCTAAAACAGGAGAAGCATTTTCGCCTGAAATAACAATCGTGTAGCGGACAGCCTGCTTTCTGGAATTGATTTTTAAATTATAGACACTTAGGTCAGGAAGTTTAGTCTGTACTGCAGAAAGTTCTATATCCTGTGCACTTTTTTCGACATATTGAATGTGATTTTTCTGATTGTGTTTTTTGTTGTAAAAAAACTGTGTCATTAAG
>CAVEBK010000086.1:0-6483 GCA_963613915.1 uncultured Collinsella sp. | reverse complement strand
GTTCTCGACGAGAGGCTATTTGATATGTTTTTATTGAAACTCGACATTCGAACTAATTAGGGTGATTCCGGCAAGCATGACACACGGTGATTGAGAAGAACCGTCCGAAGGCGCGTAAACAAACACCAGTCGCTTGATTCCGGCAAGCTCAATCGGTGCGTTTTAAACTTTTAAGACAGCCCATTGTACTCTATCTGGAGAATATATGAAGACCCGTTTTTTTGCACTTTTATCTGTTTTTGCTCTCTCTGTCTTTTCTTTGTCTGCCCTGGATTTTACAGAAAAAGAAAACGAAATGATTGCAGATGTTCTTGAATTCCGTGTTAACCTGCGTACTTTAGAAAATGCAGATCTGTGCATTCAAAAAATAACAGAATACAGGGAAGAACTTTCCGGCGAAATTGCCACACTTTCGACAGAAGCACAGATTGTTTTAAACAATATGCTTGCAACGGCTCATTACAACTGCGAATACGAAAAAGACATGCATTCTCCTCTCATGGAAGGAATTCTGCGCCCCCAGTACGAAAAAATAACAGAATACGCAAAAGATAAAACTGCAGATGAATTAAATCCGTGGTTTGTTTTAACTTCTGCCGATGTTACAAATTCAATGATGCAGTTTTTGCCGCGTTCGGCTTCCATTACAGCAGGTTTGCAGGAAAAAAAAGATTATGCAGTTGTCGTTAAAAACAATCCTCAAATGTCGTTTGCGCTTACACTTTCTGGCTGGTGGTATTATTATGCTCCGGCTGTTGGCGGCGGAAGTGTTTCTAAGGCAGGGGAATTTTTTGCAAAGGCTCAAGAATATGCTTTAAGCAGTTACGATAAATATTATTGCAATATAAACCTTGCTCAATTTTATTTTGAGCAGAAAGATACTGCAAAATGTGATTTTTACATGGCAGAAGCAGAAAAAATCCTGCCGGATACAAGATACTGTAAACTCTTAAAAGCAATGAATAAAATCGGCTATTCATTGTTTGACTACAACATGAACAGCCGCCGCGAAAAAATTGACAGAAAACTGATGCAGTAGCGCAAGGGATTTCTGCGTATCAGGCTCTCGCCTGCTACGCTGCAAGTTTGCTAGAAGCGCAAGGGATTGTAGTGGCGCGCGAAGCACGTTGCGCAGCAATGAAGCCGAAAGGCGGAACCACGAAAAGCCCGGTTTTTACGGCCTGCCGTAAAAATGCGCCCGTAAAAGTAAAAAATTCAAAAAGTTGAAACGCTGGTTTAAATTCGATAGAATACTCGATTATGAAAACAGAACTTATAAAGGATATTTTAACATCCGCTCCAGACGGACGCACAGTTACTGTATGTGGCTGGGCCCGCACAATCCGCGATTCAAAAAATCTCGTTTTTATTCAGGTAAACGACGGTTCATGCTTTGCTTCAATTCAGCTCACTTTTGACCGCTCCAATCCGGCAAATCCTCAGAATTCAGAAAATATTGAAAACGCACTCAAAAACCTTTCTACAGGCGCTTCGCTCAAGGCTACAGGAAAGCTCATTGAATCTCCTGCTTCCGGTCAGTCTGTTGAAGTAAACCTTGAAACCCTCATTGTTCTTGGAAAGTGCCCTTCTGACTACCCTATTCAGAAAAAAGCTGCAACGATGGAATTTCTGCGCGACAATGCACACTTACGCGCACGCACAAATACTTTTGGAGCTGTATTCCGCATGAGAAGCCAGATGGCTTTTGCACTGCATACATTCTTCCAGGAACGCGGTTTTTACTATATTAATACTCCGGAAATCACCTGCTCAGACGCTGAAGGCGCAGGCGAAATGTTCCAGATTACAACTCTTTCTATGGAAAAGATTGCAGAAATCGCCCTCGAAAAAGGCGCTGCAGGAATGAAGAAAGAAGACGCTGCAAAACTTGTAAACTATAACAAGGACTTTTTCGGCAAAAAAGCAAACCTGACTGTTTCTGGTCAGCTCGAAGCAGAAACTCTTGCAACTGCCCTCGGACGCGTTTACACTTTCGGACCAACTTTCCGTGCTGAAAATTCAAACACAACACGCCACCTGGCAGAATTCTGGATGTGCGAACCTGAAATGGCTTTCTTTGATCTTGAAGACGACATGGACATTCAGGAAGATTTTATTAAATATCTTTTGAACTGGGCTTTGACAAAATGCACTGCCGACATGGAATTCTTTAACAAGAGAATTCAGCCGGGCGTAATCGACACTTTGCGCCATGTTGTAGAAACTCCGTTTAAGCGCGTTTCTTACACAGAAGCTGTTGCAGAACTCGAAAAGCATGCTGACGATTTTGAATTTAAGCCTTTCTGGGGATGCGACCTTGCAACTGAGCACGAACGCTATCTTACAGAAAAAATCTACAAATGCCCTGTAATGGTTTACAACTATCCGAAAGAAATCAAGGCTTTCTACATGAAGCTCAACGACGACGGAAAAACAGTAAAGGCTGTTGACGTTCTTGTTCCAGGACTCGGCGAAATTATCGGCGGTTCAGAACGCGAAGACGACTACGACAAGCTTTTGAACAGAATCAAAGAGCTCGGTCTTAAACCGGAAGATTACGGCTGGTATCTCGACTTACGCAAGTTTGGTTCAGTTCCACACTCAGGATTTGGTCTTGGATTTGAACGTCTGCTTCTTTATGTAACAGGAATGCAGAACATCCGCGACGTAATTCCATATCCACGTGCTCCAAAACTCGCAGATTTCTAGTTTTTCATGAAATTCAAAAAAAGGGCTGTCACTTTAGTAACATTTGCGCAGAGCGTTTTTCTCAACATTAAGTTGTTTATTCAAAACGGTCTGTTTAGTTATTCAAGTGCCTGCTCTTTTGACCTGATTTTTTCTGTTGTTCCCGTACTGGTTATGATTATTCTTATTGCAGTACGGCTGCTTCACGCTTCTCCTGAACTTGTGGATTCAATCTGCAATGCAATCCCGGAAGTTCAAAAATACTTTGACACTTCCCGCATAATTTCAGAATTTCAGAATATAAAAGCATTCAGCACACTCGAAATTATCCTTGTCTTTTTTATAGTCTGGATGGCGCGCCGGCTCTTTGCTTCTGTTTTTGCTTCCATGGCAAATATTTTTCATGACCAGCAGAAACGTCGTGCCTTATTTACACAGATTCTTGTTTTTTTATTTGAACTTATTTTTGTTTCCGTTGTAATTGCCTTTATTTTTGCGTACATGGCATTAAAAACAATTATTAAACTGCCCTTTTTTCAGCGTTTTCCTCAGTTGAATTTTATTTACGACAGTTTTTTAAACGGAAGAGCAATAATTTATATTCCGAATATACTTATTTTTATTGTTACAACGTTAATGTATAAAATCGGCTCAGGAACAAAACCAAAATTTTCACTTTGTACGCTGGCTTCGCTTACCTGCACCCTAAGTTTCTGGGTTTTTAGAACTGTTCTTCATTCTTTTATAAATGTAGGCCGCTACAATCTTATTTACGGCGTTTTAGGAAATGTAATCATTCTGTTAATGGACATTTTCTTCTTTTTTACATTCTTTTTATTTTTTGCCCAGTATATTTTTGTCTGTCAGTTTTTTGACGTTCTTCTTTTGGGTGAACTTTATCTTCTTCCAAAAAAGGAAGATTCTTCTACCGCAGAAAAAATCCGCAGAAAGCTTTTTATCCGCCCGGACTTTCTGCTTGCAAATGAACTTTCGCTCACCTTTGTACAAGCTGGAGAAAAACTTTACGAAGAAGGTGAACATAATTCTTTTGCCTATTATGTTTTAAAAGGCTGCATAAAAGTCTGCCGCAGCGAATACAATGAACAGGTTTTCTGCCACCGCGGAGACTTTTTCGGGGAATTGAACTGCTTTTTGTTTAAGCCACGTTCTTCCACCGCAAGAGCTGTAACCGACACAACAGTTGTAAAAATCAACGGAAAAAAATTCAGATTTTTAGTTAAATCAAATCCAAAGGTTGCTCAAAAAGTTCTTCGTGAACTGACAGCCTATCTAATTAAGATGAATTCAGTGCAAAACTCTGCACAAAAAAACGGTCAGAATTTATAAAAACTGCTTTTTGCATAAAAGGTCTATATTCTGTATAATTCACCTTGAAATTTTATAAAAAAAGCCGGAAAAACCGGTTATTGGGAGAAATATGTCACGTTCAAAAATAGTTGTCCTGGATTTTGGCTCGCAGTATGCCCACTTGATTGCAAAACGATTTCGCGCAATGGGTTTTTATTCTGAAATTGCGCTTCCGTCTGCTCCGCTTTCTGCCTTTGAAAATGCAAAAGGCGTTGTTTTTAGCGGTGGTCCGGCTTCTGTTTACGACGAAAATGTGCCGGAATTCAATAAAGAAATCTTAAATCTTGATCTGCCGGTTCTCGGACTCTGCTACGGACATCAGCTTATGGCACAGAGCTACGGCGGAAAAGTCGGCAAGGCTGAAACAGGCGAATTTGGTCACGCAACCCTGATTCAAACTGAAAAAGGAAAAACTTCTCCACTTTTTAAAGGAATAAGCGGAGAAACCCAGGTCTGGATGAGCCATCAGGATGAAGTTTTAGAAGCTGGAAACGGTTTTGAAGTTATCGGTTCAACAAAAGACTGCAAAAATGCAGCCGTTCAGAATCTTGCAAAAAAGAGATTTTCGCTTCAGTGCCACTGCGAAGTAAAAGACACTCCGGAAGGAAACAAAATCTTCCAGAATTTTGCAGAAATCTGCGGAATGGAAGTAAACTGGGACGAAGACACTGTTTTAAATCATATCGTTGAATCAATCAAAAAGGACGCCGGCGACAAAAATGTTCTTCTGTTCTTAAGCGGCGGAGTTGATTCAACCGTAGCATTTGCTCTTTTGAACAAGGCTTTAGGCCAGGAAAGAGTTTTAGGGCTGCACATTGACAACGGCTTTATGCGCAAAAATGAATCCAAAAATGTTGAAAAAGCTTACCACGAGCACGGATTCAGGAATTTTGTCGTAAAAGATGCTTCAGAAAGTTTCTTAGCTGCAATCAAAGGTCTTACAGATCCGCAGAAAAAGCGCATGGCTGTAGGCGAAAACTTTATTACTGTCCGCGATGCCTTTGTAAAGGAACAGAATCTTGACGAAAGCCAATGGATGCTCGCGCAGGGAACTCTTTATCCTGATATTATCGAGTCAGGCGGAACAAAAAATTCAAAAACAATCAAAACTCATCATAACCGCGTAGACGGAATCCAGAAACTCATTGCACAGGGAATGATTATTGAACCATTAAAAGACCTTTACAAGGACGAAGTTCGTGCAATCGGAAAAAAATTAGGCCTTGCAGATGAACTTGTAATGCGCCATCCTTTCCCGGGACCGGGACTTTCAATCAACGTTTTGTGCTCAGACGGCTCATTCAGCCAGAAAGATGAAGAAGAATTAAAGAAGGCACAGGAAGAACTCGACGGCGTTGTAATTGACCAGTTCTGCCCGCACTGCACAGCGGATTTGAAACGCTCGGTTCTGCCGGTACGCTCGGTTGGAGTTCAGGGAGACTTCAGGACTTACAGATTCCCTGCCTGCCTTGCATTCAGAAGCGAAGGAGAAGGATTCTATCATATTCCGAAAATCCGCGAAAAAGTAGAAAGCTGTTCAACAGGAATCACAAATGACGCTCAATTCCTGAACAGAACTGTAATTAAACTTTACCAGAAACCAAATCTTAAAGACGAAGATTTAAAGCTCCAGGAAGGCTACTGCGACCGCCGCCGCCTTGATCAGCTGCGCGAAGTTGACAACATTGTTTTGACTCAGCTCCACAAAAACGGACTTTACAATTCAATCTTCCAGCATTTGACAATCGACCTGCCTTACGCTTCAAGTGCAGAAAACGCAAGCTTTGTTCTGCGCCCGGTCTGCTCAGAAGACGTAATGACAGCACGCTTTGCATGGCTTCCGCTGGACGTTCTAAAGGAAATTATAAAGCAGATTGCTGCCCTTCCGTTTGTTGATTCTCTTTATTTTGACGCAACAAACAAGCCGCCTGCAACATTCGGCTGGGAATAAGAGAACATGCTCGGTTAGAGTTGCATTTGCGCCATTCGTGGCGCATTTTTTTTGCATTTACACATAAACAATTACACATAAAAAAAGCCCGCTTTTTACAAAACGGGCTTTTTAGTTAATCAAAACTTAGCAGTTTTTTATCAACTAGCAGTTTTCTGCAAAGTACTTGATTGTACGAACCATCTGGCTTGTGTAAGAGTTTTCGTTGTCGTACCAAGAAACAACCTGTACCTGGTATGTATCGTCAGAAATCTTAGAAACCATTGTCTGTGTTGCATCGAAGAGTGAGCCGTAGCGCATTCCGATTACATCTGAAGAAACGATCTGATCTTCGTTGTATCCGAAAGATTCTGTAGCTTCAGCTTTCATAGCAGCGTTGATAGCTTCTTTTGTAACTTCCTTGTCTGTCTTGATTACAGCTGTAAGGATTGTTGTAGATCCTGTTGGAACTGGAACACGCTGAGCTGAACCAATCA
>CAVEBK010000085.1:0-6666 GCA_963613915.1 uncultured Collinsella sp. | reverse complement strand
CGAAATGATTCTGTGGTACAAGCTCATCCAGACTCGGCGGCAGCAGCCACTGCTCGTTCTGGTTGTATGGCTTGTATGTGATTTTATTACTTACGCCTCTGCTCATACTTAAATTTTATCACAGAGAAATTTGCTTGTCTTTAAAAAAATTTAGGAGCTATCCATTCTTTTTGGACAGCCCCTTTTTTTTAAGCTTTGTGAAACAAATTCTGCATGACATAACTTTTTTGACAGTTTTTTTTGAATTGAAAAAGCACTCTGCAGATTCAAAACTGTTAAAAACTTCCTTCATCCTTTGCCTGGCGGAACATCATTAAGGCGCAGCACATTAGCGCATGCGGAAACTCCGGGCTGCCCATTTTTTTATAGACTTCTGATTGAGGCAATTCAAAATAATTTAAATATTCATCATCGTCGAGTGTCTGAACATTTGTTTCCTGTAAATCAAATGCTGCAAAAACGTGAAAATGGTTTGTCATAAAGGCTGGATTTGGATTTACCTTTCCAAGATAAAGCATTTTGTTTGCAATGCAGCCGGTTTCTTCTTTTAGTTCGCGGACTGCGCCTTCCAGGGGGGATTCTCCGTCGTCAATTACGCCGCCGGGAAATTCTATGCTCAGATTATTTTCGCCGTGGCGCCACTGTTTTACCATTATAAAATTTTCATTTTTTACAGGAATTATGGCAACCCAGTCCCTTGAGTCAATCGAAATAAAATTCTGCTGTCTGCCGTCGCATGCGGTTGATTCTGTCTGGCAGACTGTTGCAATCGGGGTTTTTAAAAGAATTTCTTTATTACCAGATTTCCATTCAAGTTGAGAGTCGTTGAATTTCTGCTTCATTTTTGTTTTTCCTGGTCAGCGGTTACGGTTTTAGATTGAATTTTTTCCACTAAGCGTCGTATGTTTCTTTGACTTGCCGTTGATTTATTTATATTATATAGAAAGAAAAGAAAATTGAAATATTTTTTTGAGAGGTCGATATGGCAATCGTAACTTTTTCAAGACAGTTAGCATCTTTTGGAGACGACGTTAGTTCACTTGTAGCACAAAAACTTGGCTATAATTATATCAGTCGTCAGATTCTTGAAGAAAAAATTGTTGCACTTGGCTTTCCTAAAGAAAAACTTCATAAATATGACGAAAAAATGCCTGGATTTTTTGCTTCGCTTGCAAAAGATCGTGATGAATATCTTGATTATCTGCAGACAGCTGTTTTAGAAGCTGCCAGCGAAAATAACTGCGTAATTGTCGGCCGCGGTTCTTCTATTATTTTGAATGACGTAAAAAATCATTTTGGTTTCAGGATCATTGCCAGTGAATTAGACAGAATCTGTCGTTTAAAAGAGCGTCTTGGAATTGATGACAAAAATGCAATCAAAAAAATCAATCTTGCCGACAGACAAAAACGTGGATTTTTAAAAAGTTTTTTTAACTGCCAGGTTGACGATCCGACAATTACTCATGCAGTTATAAATACAAGTCTGATTGATACAGAAGTTGCTGCGGAAATGATTGCAACGATAGTACGCGAAAGTATTTCTCCTAAAAAAGAAGAAATCGGTATGGCTCGTGTTGAAGAACTTTTAGTCTGCCAGCGTATTGTAAATATGCTTATTCTTGAATACGGCCTTAACATTAACTTTTTGCATGCAAGTGCCCGTGACGGAAAAGTTATTTTGCATGGAGTTGCAGATTCGTCGGCAATTGTTGAACGTGCCCTTACAATTACCCGGGCTGAACTTCCTGAATATAAAGTTGAATCTGCAATAAACACAGTTCAGGATTTTAAGGCTTATCCTCAATGAGTTTTTCTGGTTTTCTTTGTTTTGCAGTTTTTAGTTTGTGTGCAGGTGGAATTTTTGGTAATTTACTCTGCATTATTCTTGGGCTTGCCTGTAAACAAAAATATTTAAAACAGCGGATAACTGTAATTTTCCTTTTTTTCAGTCTTGCAACTGCTTTTTTTGCCTTTGCTTTTATAAAAGATATTTTTTTACAATTTGAATTTTTTAAAAGTGAATGGCTGTATTTCTGCTGTATTTTTACTGCAGCATTTTTTAGTGCTGTTTTCTGGAAAATCGTTTTGCCTCTTTGTTTTGCGTTTTATGTTTTTATCTGCGCCTGGACAGGAATTATGCTTTACGGGCGTTTTGGTCCATTGCCGGAAAAGCAGAATGTTACGTTAAACAGGGAATCTGTAATAATTGACGAAAATTCTTTTTATGTAGAAAAAACGAATAGCAAAAAGATTGTAATTGAAGTTTATACTCTGCCGGAAAAACTTATTCTTCCACTGCCGAGAGTCTGGTACAGTGTTGCAGGAATTACAGATGCAGACTTTTTTGTTGCAGAAGATGAAGAAAATATCTTAAAAACTGTAAAAAACGCTTCTGGTTTTGTCGGAAATCCTGAAATTGAAGAAAATGAAAAGACTGTCGTAAACACAAAATTACAGAAATTGAATTCCGAATATTTTTCGTGGATTTTAAAAAAACAGAAAGTTTTGTATGTTCCTCTTCCTCAGAATGAAATTCTGCCTTCTGTTTATACTCTTATTTTTAAAACCAAAGCAGAAAATCTTACCTGCCGTCTCGAAAAAAATCTGTAAAAGTTTTTTGCAATGAATGGGATTAAAGGGCGTTCTTCGCAACTTTAAGTTTAAGGAACTTCTTTGGCTGAAAAATGTTGGCTAACATTTTAAATGTTGACTATATTATATTCCCGTGTTAGTTTTTTATATGTTAAGGAGGTATTTCTTATGTGTAGAACTTCTATTTATGCGGCGCGGAATAATCTTTCGAGTTTTGTAAAAATTGCAGAAAGCGGCGAACCTGTTGAACTTACACGCTACGACAAACCTGTTGCCGTAATCGTAAGTTATGAAGATTACGAAAAAATGGAAAAAAAGACAGATGAAGTAAGCTGGCTTTTTAAATGGCGGCAAAAATATGCTGATATTTTGAGCGACGAAGGAATTCCTTTAAGACCAAAGGAATATCCAGATCCAGACAGAGTTATTTTTAAGGATTAACAGATTTTGGAGGAAGAATGAAAAAAGTTTATTTGCTTGATACAAACATAGTTTCAGAATTTTCTCGCGAAAGAGCAGATTCTAATGTTATAGAAGAATATGAAAGACGGAAAGAATTGTGTGCAATTTCTGCAATAACATGGCAGGAACTCATTTTTGGACTTACAAAAATGCCGGAAGGAAAACGAAGAAATTCTATTTATGATTTTCTTGAAAATTTAAAGAACAATATTGAAATTATTCCGTATGACGGTTTTGCTGCTGAGATTTGTGGTCAGCTTTGTGGTAAAAGCGAACAGGATGGAAAAACTCTGCCTTACCTTGATTCGCAGATTGCTGCAACGGCAATTGCAAATGGAATGGTTTTAGTAACTCACAATGTAGCAGATTTTGAAGAAGCGTCTGAACGTTCATTTTTAAGGGTTGAAGACTGGTTTGATGTGGCGTAAATGTGTACAAAAGCGTTAGGGATTGAAGCAGCGCCGAAGGCGTTCTGCTGACTTGTTTTTTTTACTGTGAAAATGTGCATTTGTCTGTTTAGCGTGCCAGGGATGGCACAAAAAGACGGTTGACCGCAGGAAATGCAGTGCATTTCCTGCCTGACAGGACGTCAGCAGAATGAAGCGCGTTAGACGCGGAACTGCGCAAAGCCCGACCTTGTGCGCCGTAACAACGTGGAGGCGCACAAGGGAACGCCCGGAAAATTATCGTCCGCCAGGTCCTGTGCCTGAACTTGAGCCTGGTTTTGTTGTTCCTGATGAAGAACTTTGTGAACCTGTTTTTGTGTAAACGTAGCCTGAAGAACTTGTTGAAATTCCGCTTGCTGTTGTTGTGCCACTGGAAACTGACGGAAGTTCTGTAAAAAGATTGTTAAATGTACTTCCGCCTGTTGCAGTTACGTTTGTTACGGCTTTGTATGTTGTGTCCGTTTTTATGTCTGGAGAAGAGAAAATCATTATATAAGAAGAATTTGCTGATGAGCCGAAAATTGAAGGCAGTGTAAATGCAAATACAGGGCTTGAGCTGGAGTCTTCGAGTGCAAATGTTGTTGAACCCGCTCCAAAGTAGGTGCCCGAAAGAACAACTGTGCTTTGTGTGCAGGAAGCTGCCGTTGGGTTTGAATAGTTGCTTGTTCCAGCTCCGACTAAAAGTCCGCCGGTAATTGCAAATGTGTTGTCGTCACAGTCAAATGCACATTCCGGGGTGGTTGAAGTTAAGGCAACAATTACACCGCCGTTTATTGTTAATGTTCCGTTTGAATCGATTGCATCGTTGCTGGAAGAATATGCGTAAATGTTTCCGCCGTTGATTATGATTTGGCCTGCGTAGTCTTCGTCGTCGCGGCTTGCGTTAATGCAGTCGTCGGTGCAGTTTAAGGTTACAATTCCGCCGGAAATAAAGACTGCCTGCTTGCCTTCGATTCCTTCCGGGCTTAATTTTATTGTTTCTTCTGTGCTTACGCCGTCTGCGTCTGTAAAAGTGCCTTCTGAGCTTTGGTCTTCGTCAATTGGCGTTCCTGTTGTTGTTATGCTGATTGTTCCTCCGTTGATTAAAACGTATGGATAAGGATCGTCGGCTGTGTCTTCTGTTTCTACGTCATCTTCGTAGTCCCATTTTGCAGACATTCCTTTGCCGACCGTGGTTGAAGTAATAGTTCCGCCGTTGATTACGATAAAGCCTTCACCTGCGTAATCTTCGTCTTCTGAACCTTCGACGATTATTCCTCGGCTCTGGTTGTTTGTATTTGTGCCGGTTCCGCTGATCGTTATTGCACCGTCTTCCATTATAAAGCCGTTTACTGCCTGGAGTGCGTTACGTCCGCTTGTGTTTACGTTAATTGTTCCTCCAAAAATGCGGATATAGTCTTTTGAATAGATTGCGTGCTTGTAGCCTTCTGTTACTGAGAGCGAGCCGCTTCCTCCGATTAAGAGTGCGCCCTTTGTGTACAGGCTGCCTTTTGTATTTTCGCCCTTTGCCCATTTTGCAGTTAGTTCAAGGTCTGTGTCTGAAGTGTCGCCTGTGTAGGAACTGGTGTAGAAATCTGTGCCTTCTTCCTGGCTGTAGCCTGTTCCGTAGGTGCGGCCGTCTGTGAGTGAGTTTGTGCCTTCTAACTGCAGGTAAACCGTAGATTTTGCGTCTACGTTAATGCAGGGGTAGTTGCCGCTGGAAGAAATTACTGCGTCGTGCAGGTAAAGCGCGATTGTGCCTTTTTTGTAAGAGCTTATGTTGAGTGCGCCTGTTGCTGCGGTGCCTGTAATGTCGAATTTTAAGTTTGATTTGTAGCTGGAAGAATCTACGTAAAGGACGTTGTCTGAAATATTTGCTGTTATTGCTGTGCCGCCGAGTGTTACGGTTTCCTCGTCGCCGTCGTTTGTAAGGCCTGTCCAGGTTGAATTATCTGCAGAAACCTGGAGAGTGCTTAAGTTGATGTAAAGTGTTGCGCTAAAAGTTACGTCGTCGTAGCTGGAAGCGTCTGAAGTTATGTCGCGGGTTGAAGTGTTTGGAGAATATGAATTTGACCAGGAAGAAATGTCGAGTTCTGCTGAAGAATTGTAATCTGTAATTTCTGCCGTTACGGTTGATGTTGTGGTCGCTGTAGAAGTGGTTTCTGCTGCTAAGTTTGAAGAAGAAGAGTTAGAGCCTGAATTGTCGTTAAAATTGCAGCCTGAAAAAAGCAGAACTGTGCACGACAGCAGCGGTAAAATGCTTTTTAAAATTGAATTTTCTTTATGCATAAAAATCTCCTTAATAACCTTAATTTCGAGTTTTAAATAAATAGCTGAATGTCGAGTTTATTTTATTAAAAAATGCCAAATAGCCGTAGGAGAGGTTCTGACACAAACGCACTTTGCGCTTGTCGCAACCGTGCGGCTTGCTGGCAGGTTCTCGACGAGAGGCTATTTGATATGTTTTTATTGAAACTCGACATTCAAACTAATAAAAAGTTAGCGTTAGCGGTGAGCCGCGGATGGCGAAAAACACCTGCTAAAGTTTATACCAAAGAAAACTTTTTTGCAGAAAATTAGTTACAGCAAAAAAAGCCCGCCTGCAGTTTTTGTTTTCTTGGGGGAAAACGTTTTGCTGCGGGCGGGCAGGAAATTTTTGTTAGTTAGGGGTGAGAATTAGTTTTATTTTGTTGTTGCGCTAATTGAGAAGCCTTTTACTCCACAAGTAACTTTTTTCAAGCCGCTAGTAGCTTCATAAGCCTTTGTTGTAACCCAACTGTATTTTAATGTATATGTGCCTGCCTCAAGTTCAACAGACTCTCCAGTTACACCATTGTCTGTTTTAGAACCGCTAGATGCAGTTTTTGACATCTTTACAGTATCTCCAGACAAAATTTCAACTTTTCCATAAAGATTTCCTGATTGTGTATTGAATCCACTAGTTGAAGCAATTACGTCTGCTTTTGAATTAAGAGTAAATGTATACGATGCCCATGCAATCGTTTCGTCTGCATCAAGTGCAACTTTAGCAGTAAGCGCATCTGATGAAATTATAATCCCCGAATCTTCATTAGCACCAGAGTTATATGATTGAGTACTCCACGCTACAGAGGCAAGTTCAAATTTTGAAGAAACTCCAGCATCTGCAAGGTCTGTCTGTACGCTTGCAAATACGCCTGTGTCGCCA
>CAVEBK010000084.1:0-6817 GCA_963613915.1 uncultured Collinsella sp. | reverse complement strand
CGAAATGATTCTGTGGTACAAGCTCATCCAGACTCGGCGGCAGCAGCCACTGCTCATTCTGGTTGTATGGCTTGTATGTGATTTTATTGCTTACGCCTCTGCTCATATTTAAATTTTATCACAGAGAAATTTGTTTGTCTTTAAAAAAATTTAGGAGCTATCCATTCTTTTTGGACAGCCCCATTTTTTTATAAAAAAGATAAAACTTTTTCATGTATTTTAGATTTGTTATCGAAAATCCCTGCGCGTCTGGAAAATCTGCTTTTAAGTCTTTACTCAAGTTTTCAAAAAAACGACTTCCATATTGTGAATCAAAATGTTTTTCACAAATATCTTTTCCAATATTCCAGTAAAGTCGGAGCATTTCTTCATTTACTGCAATTGAAGCCTTTATTTGAGCTGACTTTATTTGACTCTTGATTGAAGAAAGCCATTCTAAATATTCTGATTTGACTATCTGATTTTTTTCCATACTTCACCTAATGGTAGTGTATCATAAATTAATTAATTCAGAATGGAAGGTCTTTTTTATTGTCCCTTAATAAAAGCGGCTGAGTCAAGCTCGGCATGACACTAATTTTTAGACAGCCAGTCTTGTATTTTACACCAAAAAAAACACCGCACAGACAAATGTTCCGTGCGGCGTTTTTTCTTTAATGCGCTAAAAAAGCAGCGGCTGATTTTTTCAGAACCGTCGCTAATTTTTTAGTCAGATTATTTTACAATCAGTTTGTTCATTGCCTTGATAAAATCTGTCGGGCTTGAAAGTTCGGCTCCGCTTACTAAAAGTGCCTGGTCAAGCAGAACTTCTGAAACGTCTGCAATGTAGCTTTCGTCTGTTGAATTTTCGAGTGTCTTTACAAGCGGATGGTCTGCGTTTATTTCGAGAATCGGCTTTACTGCAGGCGCGTTCTGACCCATTGCCCGCATCATGCGCTCCATCTGGATTCCCGGATCGTTTTCGTCCACGACAATGCATGACGGGCTGTCGCTCAATCTCTTTGAAAGAACTGCGTCTTTAATGCGTTCGCCCAGGGCTTTTTTGATTTTTTCCTGAACAGGCTTAAACGCTTCTTCCTTCTTTTTTGCTTCTTCCTTGTCGATTCCAAGCTCGTCGTCGCTTCCTGCGCGGTTTACGCCTTTAAGCTCGTAGTCCTTGTACTTCATAAGGCTTGGAATAACGATATCGTCAATGTCGTCTGCCATAATAAGAACTTCAAAGCCTTTGTTTTTGTATGCTTCGAGGAGCGGGCTTGCGCGGAGGTTCTTTTCGTTGTTGCCTGTAATGTAGTAAATTGCCTTCTGTTCCGGCTTCATTCTTGAAACATAGTCTTTAAAGCTTGTCCATTTTCCGTCGCCGTTTCCGCTGTCATCTGTTGACTTGAATCTTACGATTTCTGCAATTTCTTCGCGGTTTGCGTAGTCGGAATAAAGTCCTTCCTTCATCGGGCGGTTAAAGTTTTCTACAAATTTGTTCCATTTTTCTATTGCTTTCTTTTCGTCTTCTGTAGGAGTTTCTGCCTTGCGTGCCTTGTCTGCTTCTTCGCCCATTTTTCTAAATTCGCTCAAAAGTTTTTTAACGGAAGCGGATTTAATGTTGTCGAGAATCCTGTTCTGCTGCAAAATTTCGCGGCTTACGTTCAATGGCAGGTCTTCTGAGTCAATAATTCCGCGAACAAAGCGCAGGTAAGAAGGCAGAAGTTCGCGGTCGTCGTCTGTAATGAATACGCGCTTAACGTAAAGTTTTACGCCGCTCTGGTAGTCGGCCTGGTACATGTCGAACGGAGCCTGCTGAGGAACGTAGAAAAGCGTTGTGTATTCCTGGGTTCCTTCCGCATGTGTGTGGACATAGTGCAAAGGATCCTGTCCGTCGTGGCTGATTGTCTTGTAAAAGTCGTTGTAGTCTTCTGCCTTAAGTTCAGACTTTGGACGCTTCCACAGTGCAGAAGCGGAATTAACCTTGTCTACCTTGTTTTCGCTTCCTGTAACGTTGCCTTTGTCGTCGTATTTGTTCTGTGTGTAATGAAGATAAATCGGGAATGCGATGTGGTCTGAATAACGCTTGATAAGTTCTTCAATCTTCCATCTTGAAGCGTAATCCTTGCTTTCGTCGTTTAGAACCATTTCGATTGCAGTTCCGTGGGCACCTTCTGCGTCAAAGCCGAATTTTTTAGCTTCTTCAGAATCTGCTTTGATTTCTTCAATAGAATAAGAATTTGTTCCGTCGCTTGACCACTTGTAGATTTTGTCTGTTGCGGCCTTGCGTGTGTAAACATTGATCTGTTTTGCAGCCATAAAAGCTGAATAAAAACCAACACCAAACTGTCCGATTAAGTTAGATTCTCCGCTATTCTTTTCGCTGGAGATTTTTTCGATAAAAGCCTTTGTTCCGGAGCGGGCGATTGTTCCGAGGTTGTTGTTCAAATCTTCCTCGTTCATTCCGATTCCCGAATCCTGGACTGTGAGCACTTTTGCAACGTCGTTAAAACTGATGTCGATTTTTGGTTCAGTCTTAAGGTTTTTGTAAGTGTCGTCGCTTACCATAAGGTAATTCAATTTGTCGAGCGCATCCGAAGCGTTAGAAACAATTTCGCGCAGGAAAATGTCCTTGTTTGAATACATTGAATGGATAATCAATTTAAGAAGCTGATTAACTTCTGTCTGGAACTGATATTCTGCCATATTTTTCCCTCTGTAAAATTAAAAGTTTTCACTTTTAAAACTAATAAAAAAAAATCCAACCGTATATAAATTTTTTATATTTTTTTTAAGGAATTGGAGGAGCCGCAGACCATATTTTTCAGGCGTTAGAGTTCGTGCGCGGCGCGCTGTCTTTCCATAAAAGACAATTTTACAGTCTTTGCCGGCTTTCCACGGCTACGGCGTCTTACGCGCCTTCGGTACTGCGCACCCGCATACGCGGCCGTTACAATCCGGGCTATAAGAGATTGCAATTTTTAGAGGTTCCCTTAAATTAATTTTTCGTAGTTTCTTCGGGCGTAAAAAATATGCATAATTGTTGCCAGGTCAGTAATTTGTACTTTATAGCCCGTATTTTTCCTTAATTTTTTCTATTGCTTCATCTGCTGGCGAAACTTTATTTTGTTTTAAATCTTCTTCTGCTAAAGAAATTTTTTCGTACAATTTATTATAAAAGGAAGATTTTTCAAAAGATTCCATACTCATTATAACCATGTCACCATATCCGTTTTTGGTTATAAAAACTGGTTCGTTTGATTCATGACACAGATTTGAAATGGCCGTCGTATTTTTTAAATCTCTGATTGGAACGATTTTTGGCATTTTTTTACCTCGATTATGGACTAATTATCCCACAGAATGGTTTATTTGTCTATTTTTACATCAGAAATCTTAAAAACTGTGTCAAAAAGGCTCATTTTTTCAGGGAAAATAAAAAATAAAGGAACAAATTTACCCAGAATTTAGTCCGAAACTGTGTGCATCTGGTCAAAAAAAGGCACTTTTGGATTTTATTTTTGGCGTAGGTATAAAAAGTAGTGTTAGGCTGAATTTAGTAGCCTTTGGCGGCTTTGCTCATCATCTAATTTATTGAAGAAAATGCTAAAAACGACTTCAGGCGACATTCTTTTTTAACATTTTTAAACTTGGCACACTTTCTGCTAACTGATAAGTGTAACAAAACGAAAGCAAAAAGCTTTCAGAACTTTGGAGGTAACGATATGAACGAATTAGCACTTTTTAACGATTTATTTAACGACTTTGGAGATGAAGGTTATTCCTTCCCGACATTCAGCTACAAAAAAATGTTTCAGGCACCAAAGGTTGATGTAAAAGAAGACAAAGAATCTTATACTTTGACAATGGACTTGCCTGGCAAAACTGACAAAGATGTAGACATTGAGTTGAATCAGAATGTTTTGACAATTTCTTCTAAGAAAGAAGAATCTAAAGAAGAAAAATCAGACAAGAAAGATGAAACAAAATGGCTCATCCGCGAAAGAACATATTCTTCTTTCAAGAGAAGCTTTACTCTCCCGGAAGATGTAAACACAGAAAAACTTGCAGCTAGTGTAAAAGACGGTATCCTGACAGTAAGCATGCCAAGAAAACTTCTTGCTCAGCCTAAGAAAATCGCAATTACCTGTGCATAAGGTTGAATGCCTGAGCTGTAGATAATTGAAAAAGCACCCGCATTTTGACAGAATCAATCTGCGGGTGCTTTTTTTGTGCCTGGAGGAATTATGGCAAACGGAATTGAAGATTTACGAGAGAAAAATAAGGAAACAGAAAAAAAAATAAAACCACACGAGTTTACTCAATGGACAAATTTTCAGGGCAGGGAAGATGCCGAAATGCTCGAAGAAAAATCCAGCGGCTGGAGTGCATTAAAAAGCTCTAAAGGCGATTACGATGCCTGGGAAGACTGAAAAGAGTGTTGGTGAAATATTTGACGAGAGAGCATTGATATGTTAAATTTTGAAAGCGGAAGTGCCTGATTCTTGTCGGTCGTCTCCACTTTATGCTAAAAAGCCGTCCAGTGTCGAAAACTTATGGGCGGCTTTATTTTTTTTGTGGCAGGGATCGTAAGGGCGCCGCAGGCGTTGTTCTGACTTTATAATTACTGAGAAATATCTATTTGACAGTAATCTGTGCCACGGATGGCACAAAAAGACTGATAACCGCAAGAAATGCGTAGCATTTGTTGCCTGACAGGAGGTCAGAACAATGTAGCGCTTTGACGCGGAACCCTGAAGAGCCCGGTTTTTGCACCGCAAAAAGCCACCCGAATGAACTAAAAACTAGTTTTGAATGTCCTGCCAGATTTGTTCTGGAGTTAAATGATTCTGTTTTAGAACTTCTGCTGCGTTGTAGCGATCCAAGAATTCCTTTTTAAATCCAAAATTGTAGACCTGAACCGGCTTTGCGCCATAGAAAGATGCAATTTTCTGACCAAAACCTCCGTCTAAGATTCCGTCTTCGAGTGTAATAATTTTTTTGTGATCTGACATAAGGTTTTCCAAAAGCTGTGTGTCCAGACCTGTAAGGTAGCGCGGATTTATGAGAGTCGGCTTGTGGCCTGATTTGGTCTCGATATAGTCGGCAAGTTTTTCGCCAAGCTGGAAAAAGTCACCGCAGGCTAAAATTGCAGCTTCGCTTCCTTTTTGTGTAACAAGGAATTTATTAAGATCTGAATAATCTTTTTGAACCGGAGACATTGTGTGATGTACTCCATTGCATGGCATGCGGATTGCAACCGGATGTTCTGTCTGTTCAATTGACCAGTCGAGCATTGCCAGATATTCTTCTGCGTTTGTAGGGGCAAGGTAAACAAGTTCCGGAAGGTTTGACATAAGAGGAATATCGAAAATTCCAAGGTGAGTAATGTCGTTCATGCCCCAGATGCTTGCTGTGTTTACTAAAAGTGTTGCCGGGCTTTTGTTAATGCACAAATCCTGATTCAACTGATCGTAAGTGCGCTGAATAAAACTTGAATGTGTGCCAAAAACCGGTTTTGCCCTGTTTTTTGCCATTGCGCTTACGAGTGCGATTGAATGTTCTTCTGCAATGCCTGGATCAATAAACTGTTTACCGGCTTTGTCGCGGTTTGGTTTTGTAAATCCAAAGTTTGCAGGAACTGCAGGGCAGACAAATGCAACTGTTGGATCTGCCGCCATTTTTTTGAGCATAAAATCTGCCGTCATTGAATTATAGTTTTCGCCGGATTGAAGGGGGCGTTCGCTGGTCTGGCGGTTAAAAGGGCTTGTCCAGTGCCAGATTTCTTTGTTTTCTTCTGCTGGTTTGTAGCCGCAGCCTTTTAGCGTGTTGATGTGAACAACAATCGGGTGGTCAATGTCTTTTACTTTGTTAAATGCTTCGATTAAAGACGGAATGTCGTTTCCTTTGTCTACGTAAATGTAGTCGAGTCCAAATCCTTTAAAAAGATTTACCGGGCATTGTCCGTTTGATTCGCGTAACTGGCGCAGGTTTTTGTAAAGTCCGCCGTGGTTTTCTGCAATCGACATATCGTTGTCGTTTACTACTATTATAAAGTTTGTGTTCTGTTCACCTGCAAAGTCTAAACCTTCGAGGGCTTCGCCACCGCTTAAAGAACCGTCGCCAATAATTGCAATGATGTTTTCTTTGTCGCCTTTTAAATCGCGGGCTTTTGCCAGCCCTCCTGCCAGGCTTACGGAAGTAGAAGTGTGTCCGACATTAAAAAAGTCGTGTTCGCTTTCGTCTGGATTTGTGTATCCGCTGATTTTTGAAAACTGGGTTTCGTCAAAAAATCCGAATGCGCGACCTGTGAGCATTTTGTGCGGGTAGCATTGATGGCTTACGTCAAAAACGATTTTGTCAACCGGGGAATTAAAAACATAATGAAGGGCAATCGTAGCTTCGACAAAACCAAAATTTGGTCCAAAGTGGCCGCCTTTTTTTGTAAGGCGGTTAAAAAGCCCTTCGCGGATTTCTGAAGCAAGTGTGTTGAGTTCGTCTGCCGTGAGTTTTTTTAAGTCCTGTGGACCTGAAATTCTGTCTAAAATCATAAAGCACTCCTGTCGGGCGCTACGGCAAGCCGTCGGGCTTTTCTGGGCTACGGCGTCTACCGCGCCTCCGGTGCTTCACTATCGTTACGCACGCGCTACGCGCCCCATACAATCCCTAGCGCAAAAATACATCTTTAATTTTATCACGATTTTGAATGTGCTTTGTATTTTAATCATATATGACAAAGTGTCAATTATTTTGATAGAAATTGAACGGAGTGTCGGTTAGAAGGAGAGATGCTTTGCGGTAGCGCTGGGAACGGCGGCGAAGCCGTCGCGAAGCGATGTAG
>CAVEBK010000083.1:0-6841 GCA_963613915.1 uncultured Collinsella sp. | reverse complement strand
ATTTTTTTCATACAATAAAACTGTATAGTAGCAAATTTCCCCAAACTATACTAATATTTTTTTTATGCGGAACACAGCCAGTTCTTATTTTCAGGCTATTCTAAAAAATGATGCCGGGTTTGTTCTTCTGCATGCAAAATCTGCTCATCTTGTTCTTTCTTTCCTTTATTCTAATTTCCGTGTAAATCACATTCAGACTATGGCTTCTGACGAGCTTGAAACAAGGTTTTCCACCTTTTTGCAGGAGCATCTTGACGAAGAAAATAAGCTTAAGGCTGATGAAGAATCTGATCAGAACATTTTAGGTGAACTTAAAGAGAACGCAGAACTTCTGGTAAGGGCAAGGGCGTACATTAATTCGTGGTGCAATTCAAAAGAATATCTCAGGCGTTATTACAACCGGGAAGGCGTTGCGGTTGTTGAACTGAACCCGAGCATTGAGCGTCTTTTTAACTGGCTGGAAAACTGTGAGCAGAAGGAATTTGTCGGCACGGAATCGCGCTTTCAGAATATTCTTTTTCAGCTCAGGGATTTGCACCAGCATATCAATACTGACCCTCAGACTAGAATTGCAGAGCTTAAAAAGAAAAAACGTGAACTTGATGAAGAAATCGCGGGGATTCTAAAAACTGGTGTTGTCCAGACTTATTCTTCTGTTCAGGTTCAGGAACGTCTTGGCGAAATTGACCGTAATTCCCGGGAACTTTTAAGCGACTTTAGGCAGGTGGAAGACAATTTCCGGCAGATAATGAATGGCATCTACAAAAAGCAGAGTGAAAACAGTTCCAGCCGCGGAAGTATTTTAGGCTATACTCTTGATACGGATTCAAAACTACGGAATTCACCGCAGGGGCAGTCGTTCTCTTCATTCTGGAATTTTCTTTCGCAGGACACAGAAAACGAAATCAACACAATTACGCAGGGAATCATCCAGAAATCAAAGGCAAAAAACGAATTCCTTCTGCAGCTAAAGCATTATCTTTACGAGGCAGGCCACAAGATTATAGAGCAGAACCGCACTCTTACCGACAGGATAAACCGCGTCCTTCAGCAGGAAACGGCAAGCGAGCGGAAACAGGTTTCGCTTCTGATTTCCACAATAAAAAAAGAGATGAATTCTTATGTGCAGAAAGTCCAGGAAAACAAGGCAGAAATGCAGAATGATTTTATGTCGATAGAAACAAAGCCTTATCTGTTTTTTCCGCAGTCAAGAACTTTGACTTTCCCTGTCCTGCAGAAAGAATTTGAAAAGGTTGAGACATTTGATGTTCAGAACGTTAATCCGCTTGATTTTGCGGAACTGTTCAGCCAGTTTTATATTGACGAAAAGCAGCTTCTTTTGAATATTAAAGCCTTTAAAAAACAGAACAATGGAAAACAGTTTACGCTTTGCGAATTCCTTAAAAAGTTTCCGCTTGAAAAAGGAATCGCGGAACTTGTCGCTTTTTTTGGACTAAGCCAGACAAATGAAAAAATCATCATAAACAATGAAGAAAAAGATATTATCAAAATAAAAAAGGAAGGCACGATTTATAAAATCCGTGTTCCAAGGCTGATATTCTTATGAGCGAAAAAAATAGTTTGCCGCAATGGGCAGGTGTTGCTGTAAAACTTCTGCAGGGACCAATCTACAGGACAAATTCAAACGACTCTACCTGGAATTTACTAAAAACATGGAACAGTGATATTCAGGATTATTTTTCAAAAATCGGAGTTTTTGTTTTTATAGAAGATTCTGACGGTTATGCGTTCCTTAAGCAAAAAAACGGTCTGGACGAGGAGTCTGAACTTGGCGATGATGAAGATGCGGAAAACGAAAATACCGGAAAAAGTGACATAGACTATTCAAAAATTCCGCGTCTTATAAAATCCTATCCGCTTTCCATGGAACTTTCTCTTTTGTGCGTGATTTTGCGGGAGGCTCTGGATCAGTTTGACACTTCGCAGGATTCAAGTTCTATGCTTGTCATGAAAGAAAGTGAAATTAAAGACCGCCTTGTTACTTTTATGCCGGAAAAATCTGACCAGACAAGGGTTTACAGTAAAATGGACGAATATTTAAATCGCCTTGTGGATTTAACTTTTCTTCGGGAACTAAAACGTGATGACGATAAAACCGAGATAAAATACGACAGGGAATTTGAAGTGCGCAGAATCATACGCGGCAAGGTGAATGCAGAATTTCTGGAGGAATTTAAAAAAAGGCTTGAAGAGGTAAACAGAAAATGAGCAGTTTTTTAGAAAATGAACCGGATCTTTTTTCTGAATCTTTAATAAACGAAAATATCCAGAGCGGATACAGCCTTGATTTTTTCCAGATTTTAAATTGGGGCGTTTTTGACAGGTCAATTTATACTCTTTCGGCCTCAAATAAATCAGCATTGCTGACCGGACAGAACGGAAGCGGAAAAACAACTTTAGTCGATGCTATTGTAACGTTGCTTGTTCCCCAGCAGATGCGTTTTTACAACCAGTCTTCCGGTTCAACTAAGAAAAAAGACCGCAGTGAAGAAAGTTATGTGCGCGGTGCCTACGGAAGCAGGCAGGCGGAAGACAATATTTCCGGAAAAACCCAGTATCTTCGCGGAACGGACACAATTTCAATTCTAAACGGAGTATTTTACAACCGCGGGCTTCAGTCTTATGTTTCGCTTTTGCAGGTCCGCTATTTTTCAGGCGATGAGCTGCAGAAAATTTTCGCCGTAACAAGGCAGCGGCTTTCGGTCGAGTCGATTTATGAGACACTTTCGTTGAACGGACTTACGATCGACAGAAACGGAAAATGGAAAAAAATCATAACAAATTCGTTTGGAACAATGTTTTTTGGCGATAACTTTAAAAAATACAGCGAAACCTACTCGCAGATTTTTGGTTTCCGTTCAGACAAGGCGCTAAAACTTTTTTCTCAGATTGTGGGGTTAAAGGTTCTTGGAAATCTTACGGAATTTATCCGCCAGAATATGCTGGAAGAAACTCAGACAGAAGAAGAATTCCAGAAACTTCAGGACAATTACACAAAACTTATCCAGTGCGACAATGAAATTCAAAAGACAAAAGTTCAGATTGAATTGCTTGAAAAAGTTGTTGACGCAGGACACCGCCTGAATAAAAATATTGAAGAAAAAACTGAAACAGAAAACTTTCAGCAGGCTTTGCCGGCGTGGAAAGCCAGAAATGCAATTTCTCTTCTTGAAAAAGACGAAAAACGTCTTGAAAAAATTATCGGCGAAGAAAATACAAAAATCGCGCTCAATAAAAAGAAAATTGATGACTGCCAGAGCGAGATAGAAATCCTGAACGCAAATCTTTTAAATAATGACACTGCACGGCAGATTCAGCAGCTTGCGGCGACATTAAAAATCTTACAGAAGAAAAAAATCGCACAGAAAACAATTTTAAAAATTATGAGGAAAGGGCAGGGCTTTGCGGCCTTGAGATTCCACGCACAGAAAACCAGTTCAACAAGAATAAGGAAAAACTTTCAGTTCTGCAAAAAGAATTTGAGCAGCAGAAAAAACAGAAAGAAAACGAGAAGTTCGACGTTCAGACTTTGATTAACGAATCAAGGGCAGACAAAGAAAAAATTGAAAACGAGCTTAAATCTTTAGGAGAACGCAATTCAAACATTCCTCTTGAAAACATAGAAATCCGCAAAAATATCGCAAAGGCTGTAAAATGCGGTGAAAACGAAATTCCGTTTGCCGGCGAGCTGATTCAGGTAAAAAAAGATGAGGAAGACTGGAATTTTGCAATTGAAAAACTTCTTCACAATTTTGCGCTTACCGTACTGGTTCCTGAAAATCTTTATAAAAAGGTTACGGAATACGCAAGGAAAAATAATGTCGGCGGCCGCCTTGTGTATCTTAGGACGCAGGAAGAAATTGTGCTTTCTGAATCCAGCGTGAAAGCAGATTATGTTCCCGGAAAAATTGAAATAAAAAACAATCATCCGCTTGCTCAATGGCTTAAAAATCATATTGCGCGTAATTTCAGCTATCTTTGCACAGGTAATATAGAAGAAATTGCAAAAAATGACCGCGTTCTTACATCTTCCGCTCTTATAAAAAACGGTTTAAAGCATGAAAAGGACGACCGCAAAAAATTCCGTGAAAATTTTATTCAGGTTTTAGGATGGGACAATTCGCAGAAAAGGCGGACACTTAGCGCAAAACTCGACGAGCTTTTAAAGACACTTGAGGTGCAAACAGAAAAACTTTCGCTCATAGAAGAAAATCTTAAAAAAACAGAAAATCAGATTTATTTTTGCGAACGCCTGCAGGAAATTTCTTTGTGGGAGCAGATTGATTTTGAATCCCTTGCCAAAAAAATTGACAGCCTTTCAGCAGAAAGAAACCGGCTTGCTTCCTCAAAAGACATAAAGGAGCTTCAGCAGAAACTTGATTCAAAAAAGGATGAAAAATTCCAGCTGGACAACCAGCGCGATGAGTTAAACAAATCTCTTGGCCGTCATCAGGACAGTCATGAAAAAATCGTTTCGGAAAAAAAGCAGAACGAAGAAATCTGGGCACTTTATTCACAAGATTCACAGACTCTTGAAAAAACTGACGCTCAGATTGAAAAACTTAATTTAAAATTCAATATAAAGGAAGATTTTGCGGAATCTGGTGAATTAAACGAAAAATCCAGGGAAATTTCTGAAATTCTCAAAGAAAATCTTAAAAAACTTCAAAATCAGAATGAGGAGCTTAATACAAAACTTGTAAACAGTATGTCAGCTGTAAAAAATCCTAAAAAAGAATATAAGGAAAAGTTCGGCGACTGGTCTGCGGAATTCAGCGATTTTGACATTTCAAGCGCCTATTTTAACGATTATGAAAACCGCTACAATCACCTTTCGCAGGATGACCTTCCAAAATATCAAAGCCAGTTCCATAAATATCTTCACGACACAATCAACGAGGATATTATCGATTTTAAGGAACATATTGAAAATTCACGGCAGCAGATTCAACTTGCAATTGAAAACTTAAACTCTAACCTGCGTTCAATAACTTACCAGCAGAATCCGGACACTTATCTGCAGCTTGTGGCAAACCCTTCCGGCGACCAGAGAATCCGGGAATTTAGAAACAGGCTGAAAAACGCAATTCCTGACCAGATAAAGTTAAAGTCCAATCTTGAATCAGAAAGAAGCGAATACGAGGAAAAAATATTTAACCAGATTCGCTCGTTCTTAAATTCCCTGCAGGCTAACCAGAACGTGCGCGAATTTGTTCTGGATATAAGAAACTGGTTCAACTTTGCCGCGACCGAAAAATATTCAGAAAATGACGGGGAAAAACAGTTCTATAATGACAGCGCAAGCCTTTCCGGCGGAGAAAAAGCAAAACTTACCTATACGATTCTGGCTTCGGCAATAGCGTATCAGTTCGCTCTTGATAAGAAAGATTCAGGTTCGTTCCGTTTTGTGATTATTGACGAGGCGTTCAGCAAAAGCGATGCGGCAAATTCCGAATATGCGATGAAACTTTTTAAGCAGCTTGATCTGCAGGTTATGGTTGTAACGCCTTTGGACAAAATCAATATTGTGGAAGACTATATTTCTTCAATTCACATGACAGAAAATAAAAACACCGACGATTCGCGCCTTATTTCCATGACGATTGAAAAATATAAGGAACAGTCTGAAGAAAATGCGGAAAAAACTTCGAAAGGGGAGAATTGACTTGATAACTCCGCAGGAAATCAAAGAAAAAACGCGCAGGCAATTTAAGGAATTTTTAAAAACTATTGCACTGAACGGCAGCAGCAAAGATTTTTTTCCTCTTGTAATCCGTGGCGGCCAGACTAAAGCAAGCGGAGATTTGCGTGAAAATCAAAAAGAAATTGCGGCTTTAATAAATGCCAGCAAAGAAAAAACAGGCAAAGGCTGGAAAATTGTCTTTGAAACTGTAAATACCCGGAGCAACGGAGCTCAGACCGTTATCAGAGAGATTGAAATTGAAAACCAGAAAGATTTTCTTGATGTTACCGGCTATAAAAAAGAAACCGAATATTTTGAAAATTCGTTAGGCGTTATCCGCTCAAAAATACGCGACAGCGACGTTGATATTCAGAACTGGATTTTGTCGCATTTAAAGGAACTTTCTGATTTTGAAAACGAAAAGCAGAATCCCGGATACTGGCAGAAAATCTGTGAATGTGTGAATTTTTTAAGGCGGAATAAAAAATCAGACCTTTATATCCGTGAAATTCCTGTTGAAGTCCACACAAAATTCATTGAGCAGAACAAAAACATTATCCATTCGCTTATCACAGAAGAAAAAATCACTGGCACTTTTGAGTCTAGCCACGGTTTAAAAGAAAAACCAGTCCTAATAAGATTCAGAAGTCTTGATGAAACAAAACCGATTTTGCCCGGCGGCGTAAAACTTGATGAACTTTCTGTTACAATAGAAAACCTGAAAAATCTGAACCCGATTTTTGCGCAGTTTTCTTCCATATATATTGTAGAAAATGAGATGGTCTTTTTAACGTTCCCGAAAGTAAAAGATTCCGCCTGCATTTGGGGGCATGGTTACACCGCTACGGTTTTAACTCAGGTTGAATGGCTTAAAGATTTTAAACTTATTTACTTTGGTGATTTAGACGAACACGGATTTGACATTCTTTCAAAGTTCCGCTCGGGCTTTCCTGAAACAAAGTCGCTTTGCATGGACACAAAAACGCTTGTCCAGTTTGCGCAGTTTCGTGTCGCTTCAAAAATTGAAAGACACATTGTCCCGCCACAAAATCTTACAGAAAGCGAAGCAGAATGTCTTAATGAACTTAACCGCAACCCCGAAAAAAACAGGCTTGAGCAGGAAAGAATTTCGCAGAA
>CAVEBK010000082.1:0-7397 GCA_963613915.1 uncultured Collinsella sp. | reverse complement strand
CAAGCATGAATGTTTTTGCAACATCGCTTTCTACACCGTCGGCGTTGCAGGCAACTACAGCAAATTCATACTTCCCGGGCTTTAAGCTTGTGTAAGAAACGCTGCGGTCTGTTGACCAATTTGTAAATTCTTTTTCAAAGCCTGAAAGCTTTGTCCTGAATGTCATCTGCTTTGAAGAAATAAAGCTCAAGCCTGTAAACTTAATGTTGATTCTTTTTGTGCCAGGGTCAAGCACAAGTTTTTCTCCGTGCCAGTCAAAACTTTCGTTGTCAACTGTAATGCGTTCAATGTTTACTAGAGGAGCGGTTTTGTTTGCAGTAATGTTTAAAGGATCGTAAACAGAAAAACCGTCAATCAGAGTAAACCAGATTCTTCCGAATGAGTCGCGCATTGATTTTGAAGTTGAAGTTACGCCGCCAGAAATAAGTCCGTCTGAACGTCCGTAGAATTTTGATTCAACACGGCTTCCCCTTCCTTCTGCAACGGCTTCAAAATCTTTCATGTTTGCGCTGAAAATACCGCGGTTGCTTGTCATCCAGACTGTTCCCGTGTAATCAGGCACCATCTGGAAAATTCCGTCGGCTCCAAGCCCCAATGTGCTGTTGTAATTTGTAAACGATGCGCCTTCGTCAAGCTTCATTCTGGAAATTCCGGTTCCTGTTGTAATCCAGTAGTCGCCTTTTGAAGTTTCCATAATCTTAAAGACAATGTTTCCGATAAGACCGTCTGCTGTTGAATATTGAGAAGCAAGTTCTCCGTTCTTTACAGAAAAGATTCCGCCGCCGTCTGTTCCGCACCAGATTTCTCCGTTCATGTCTTCGTAAATGCACATGATGAACTCGTTGGCAAGTCCGTCTTCTTTTCCAAAATTACGGATTTTTCCTGTTTTGGCACTTACAATAGAAAGCCCTGAAGTTGTTCCAATGTAAAGGTCGCCGTTTCTTGCCTTGAGCGCAATGCGTGCCTTGTAGCCTGCAAGTCCGTCGCTTTGAGAAAGTGAATAGATTTTTCCTTCCGGAGTCATTATTACTTCTGTCGGTTTTTCGTAAACAGAAACAAGAACTGTTCCGTCGTAAGCTACAGAAACGTCGCGGATGCGGACATTGCTGCAGGCTTTTGTAAGTTCGTTTTCTACGAATGCCTTATTTTTAAGACAGTAAAGTCCGTTGTCGCCTGCAAGCCAGACAAGACCGCGGGTTGTGTCTTCAGAAATTGCGTTGATTGTAGTTTTCATTGTGGTTGTGCGGAATTTAGCAGGAGTGAGCTTTTCAATGCCGCCACGGTCAGTTGCAAACCAGATGTTTCCTTCCCTGTCCTGCAGGATTTTTACAACGTTGTCATTGCAAAGTCCTGTTGTAGAATCCATATAAGACCAGGTTCCATTGTGAAGAACGCTTACGCCAGAGTCGCGTCCAATCCACATATATCCGCTTTTGTCCTGAAAAATGCAGTGTACGGTAGAACCAGGCTGTTCTCCATGTCCTACGTTATAAACAGTTTCTTCTTCGCCAGAAAGTTTTACAGCGTAATAAGGTTCAACACCGAACCAGAAGTCTGTATTAGAGTCCTGGGTAATGCTTGTTATTACAGGATTTTTAAAGCTTGTAAGTCCCTTAAATTTTTCAAGCTCGTTATTGGAATAAACATAAACGCCGTTCTGTGCCTGAGACAAAATCCACACACGACCGGCAGTGTCGCAGTAAATGTTTGTAACAAAAATGTTTGCTGCACCAAATTTTTCAAGTTCACTGAACTTTCTTACAGAGTCGTTTCT
Organism: uncultured Collinsella sp.; assembly: GCA_963613915.1. Lineage (GTDB taxonomy): Bacteria > Spirochaetota > Spirochaetia > Treponematales > Treponemataceae > Treponema_D. The sequence continues at coordinate 5,623 of CAVEBK010000082.1, read as the reverse complement.
GTCAACAATTGCAATGCCGGAAGTAGTTCCAATCCAGATGTTTCCTTCTTTGTCTTCGCAGACAGAGCGGATTGAATTGTTCGGCAAGCCCCTTGCAGTTGTGTATTCTTCAATTTCGCCGGAAGGAGTAATCTTTCTTACGCCTTCATCGTTTGTTCCAATCCAGAGGTTTGCTTTTGAATCTTCAAAAACAGTGCGGGCAGCAACAAAGGTATAATCTTTTTCCGTACGGCGGTTGAATGTGTCAAACTGAACACCGTCAAAGCGGACAAGCCCGTCATAAGTTCCAAGATAAACATATCCGCCTGAAGACTGAATCATGTCAGTAACAGTGTTGCCCGGAAGACCGTCAGAAGCAGTCCAGATATCAGGAACGAACTCAGTTAAAAAAGAATCCTGAACGCTGATGCCTTCAGATTCCTGAGAATAAATAAGAGACGATGAAAAAAGCATCGTCAAGGCCAATGTAGTAATAAAAAACTTTCTCATACTGATAATATTCTATCAAATGCAAATTTTTGACAATAAAAAATCCCCGCCAGATACGCACCTGACAGGGATTTTCCCGTTAATTTTCTGTTAAACCTGTTTTCTGCTACAGTACAGGCTTCATTGCTGTCATGTATTCGCGCAACTTGCGTCCTACAACTTCGATCGGATGGTTGCGGATTTCTGCGTTAACTTCAACAAGCTGAGTGTTGTTTACGCTTGCATCCTTGAGTTCAAGACCTTTGCCGATAACATCTGTATGAAGTTTTGGCATTAAGTCTTTTGCCATCATTGGAGCTGCAACGCGGCTAAAGAGGTAGCATCCGTATTCTGCTGTATCAGAAATTACGCGGTTCATTTCGTAAAGACGCTTGCGGTCAATAAGGTTTGCAATAAGAGGAACTTCGTGGAGCGACTCGTAGTAAGCGCTTTCAGGTTTAATTCCTGCGTCAACCATTGTTTCAAATGCAAGCTCGCATCCGGCTTTTATCATTGCAGCCATCAGAATGCACTTGTCAAAGTATTCCTGTTCTGTAATTTCTTCCTTTGATTCTTCTGTAGATTCAAACGGAAGTTTTCCAGTTTCTTCGCGCCATGTAAGAAGGTCATGGTCTTTGTTTGCCCAGTCCTGCATCATTGTGCTTGAGAATTTACCGGAAATAATGTCGTCCATGTGTTTCTGGTAAAGAGGTGTAAGGAGCGTTTTGATTTCCTTAGAAAGCTCGTTAGCCTTAATTTTTGCAGGGTTAGAAAGACGATCCATCATGTTTGTAATTCCGCCCCATTTAAGAGCTTCAGAAATTACGTTCCATCCGTGCATCAAAAGTTTTGTAGCGTATTTTGGATCAATTCCTTCTTCTACCATTTTGTCAAAGCAGACGATTGTTCCAGCCTGGAGCATACCGCACAAAATTGTCTGTTCGCCCATAAGGTCAGACTTAACTTCTGCAACAAAGCTAGACTCAAGAACGCCAGCCTTGCTTCCGCCCATTCCAACAGCCAGAGCCTTAGCATAAGCCCAGCCCTTGCCTTCAGGGTCGTTTACAGGGTGAACTGCGATAAGGTCAGGAACTCCGAATCCTCTCTGGAATTCGTGCCATACTTCTGTACCAGGACCTTTTGGAGCACACATTACAACAGTAATGTCCTTGCGGATCTGCATTCCTTCTTCAATCATGTTGAATCCGTGGCTGTACCAGAGTGCAGCTCCCTTCTTCATTCTCTTCTGAACTTCAGAAATTACGTTTGAATGCTGCTTATCCGGAGTAAGGTTACCAACAAGGTCAGCAGTCGGAATAAGTTCATCGTAAGTTCCAACTTTAAATCCGTTTTCTGTAGCGTTTTTCCATGACTGTCTCTTTTCTGTAATTGCGCTTTCGCGGAGAGCGTAAGAAACGTCAAGACCAGAATCGCGCAGACACAGGCCCTGGTTCAACCCCTGAGCACCACAGCCAACGATTACGATTTTTTTGCCTTTAAGAGCGTTTACACCGTCAGCAAATTCTTCTTTAGCCATAGAACGGCAGTGACCGAGCTGAAGGCGGGCTTCACGCCAGGGAATCGAGTTAAAGTAATTTTCACCCATTTTTTTTAAGTCTCCTGAAAAATGTTTATTTGTTTAAGGCGGTCCCCGAAGCCTTGCTTCGGGTCGCTATGTCCGGGGTTCGCTAGGCGCTCATTGCTGCGCAACGGCTCCGCCGCCCCTACCAGCGCTACCGCTTTTGAATTCTTATGAGCTTATTCTAGTAAAATTGCAATATTGCGTAAAGTGAAATAAAAGAAACAGATTATTGCGTTTTTTGCAACATACAAAGAAACGCGCAAGGGATAGTAGTGGCCGCGTAAGCGGGTGCACAGCACCGGAGGCGCGCAAGACGCCGTAGCCACGGATAGCCCGGTTTATAGTCTGGCTAAAAAGCCAGGCTATAAATGCGCCCATAAAAAGCTTAAAAATACTGAAATTCAATTGTTTCAAATAAATCAAGGCCTTTTTCTGCTCCGTAGAGGGAAAGAAGTGCCCAGGCATTTCCCGGGGCTCCAAGGTACAGGCCTGTATAACTGTGCACTTCTGTCGGTATTGTTCTCCACCAGTTGCCGTACCATGTTCTGTAGCTTACGGGACGGTAAATTGTTTCCGGGTTGTCTGCAACGTGAGACTGTCCGATTACAAACCTTGCTGTTCTGCGGGCGTATTCAAGGAATTCTTTTGAACCTGTAAGTTTATACATAGAAACAAAATGCTGTAAAATTCCCGGAGTTCCGCAGCACAATGCCTGACTCGGCCAGTATCCCCTGCTAAACTCTTCCGGTGCTCCTGCCTTTATAATTCCGCGCGAAAGACGGACTGCAAAATCAAGATAATGACTGTCGCCTGTTAACTTATACAAAAGATGGAAAAGGTTTGCCGTTCCTGCAGGTCCGTGGCATACGCTCAGATAATAAAATTCGTCTGAAGGGCCTGTAAACTCGTTGTCGAGGTACGGAATTAAAACTCCATCTTCGTCTCCGACTGCAATTCCTTCAAGATAGGCTGCTGCATCCTTTGCTGCCGAAAGGTATTTTTCTTCTTTTGTGTATTTGTAGACTGCTGCAAGCAGAAAGCCGACTCCAGCCGAACCGTGAGCCCAGTTTACCCACACCGAACCTTTTGGAAAGTCAATTAGAGAAAGGTCTACTACGTTGTAGTATTTTCCGCCGTTTTTTGCAGGCTTTGCCTTATGAATTACGTAATCGCAGATTCCTTTTGCAAGTTCAATGTATTTACTGTCTTTTGTTACGTCAAAAATGTTTGTAAGAAGAAAGATAAAACTCATGTCGCCGACCAAATCCTGCTGTTCGCTGAAATGGATTCCGTATTCGTCTTTGACTGCTGCCGTAAAAAGATCGTCTGCTGCCTTTACTGCAAAATCAAGATAAGTTTTGTCGCCTGTTGCCCTGTACAGCTGAAGGATAAAAACTGCCTGTCCTGTAGGTCCGTTCATTAAACCGGCTGCCCAGCCTGCCATGTTCTTTACGTGAACAAGGCGGTCGCCTTCGTGCTTAACCTTGAGTGTGTCATAAAAAGAAGGACCTTCATAATCTGCAAGAATCCACTTGGCAGCTTCTTTTGCTTCGTTCAAGTATTCTTCTTTTTTTGTAACTTCGTACATACGAAGGTAAAAACAGCCTACGCCAGATGAACCGCCGTAAAGACACTTGTCTGTTAAAACAGGATAGTTAGAAAAATCTTCGGAAGAATCCGGACTCTGATCCCAGGTTTTTCCAACCTTCTGTTTTTTTTCGTGCTGTTTAACCCAGCGTGCAGTCTGTTCTGCAATTTCTACATAATCGTCTGCTGTGTATTCCTTAAATAATGGATTTGCCGACATAGTATCCTCCAGTTCAAAGCGTAATTACATATCAACATACTAGGTTAAAGAGTATTTATTGTCAAGTTATTCCTATTACTTTACTAGGTTGAATAATAATTAAAATACAAGCACGCTAAAAACCTGCCCTACATTCCCTTTGTTTCCCTGCGGTAGGTGAATACAAAATACAGGATTTCAAAAACTGCGGTTATTGCCCAGCTGAACGGATACAAAAGGAACAGGCTTTCTACCGTGCGGAAGTGTGCAAAAATCGTAAATACCCACACAACGCGCATTACGCAAGAACCTAAAAATACCATAATCGACGGAATCAGGGTTTTTCTTAATCCGCGGTTTGCAGCGATTGTTCCGTCCATAAAGGCAGAAATTCCAAAACTGAACGTCATAATCTTAAATTTCTGCATTGCGTAAGAAACTACGGTTTCGTCACTTGTAAAAAGCGACAGAAATTCATGCCCGTAAATATAAAGAACAATTCCAAGCACAAATCCGAGTACTGCGGCATACCCCATACTTATAAAGTATGAATTTAAAATGCGTTTTTTGTTGTGAGCTCCAAGATTCTGTCCAATAAATGTTGCACCGGCTGTGTAAAAAGCTGCCATTATATTGTAAACAAGGTTTTCGCCGTTCATTGAAGCCGTGTTTCCGGCAACCATTGCAGAATCAAATGAATTTACTGCGGCAATAACAAAGAGGTTTGCCACGGCAAAGATTGCATTCTGCAGGGCGGCAGGAATTCCGATTTTAATAATCTGAATAATCTTGTAACTGGAAATCTGGCGGTATTTAAAGTCAAAATTGTTTGCGCTTAAAACTCTGTAAATCTTTAGCAATGTAAGGGCACAGGAAACAATCTGGGCAGCAACTGTTGCAACAGCAACGCCGATAACAGAAAGCTTGAATACGATTACGAGAACAAGGTCAAGAATTACGTTTACAATTCCTGCAATAATGAGATAAATCAGAGGAGAACGTGTGTCGCCCTGAGCACTCAAAATTGAATTTCCAAAATAATACATTGCCATAAAAGGCATGCTGAGCATGTAAATTCTAAAATAAATGATTGCGTCGTGTAAAAGTTCTTCCTTCGTATTTAAAAGGCGGAGAACTGAAGGTGCTGCAGCAAAGCCAAAAATCATAAGTGCAATGCCAATGCAAAAACAGGCAAAGGCCGAAGCCCTGATTGTAACTTCTAAATCCTTGTAGTTTTTCTGTCCTACACAGATTGCAGCAAGAACGTTTACTCCACCGCCAAGCCCTATTAAAATTCCTGAACAGAAAAAGACCATCTGAGAAGTTGAACCGACAGAACCAAGCGGAAGATAACCGGCAAAACGCCCCACAACGGCAGAATCCGTCATATTAAACATAATCTGCAATATATTTGTAATAACAAGAGGAACGCTGAACACAAAAATCTTTTTTAAGAGTGAACCCTGTGTCATGTCCATTTCTATAGCTTTCATAAGACAAGGAGTGTATCACAAAGTAAAATTACTTAACATAGTTCGAATGTCGAGTTTCAATAAAAACATATCAAATAGCCTCTCGTCAAGAACCTTAATAAAGAAAATGCCGTCCTGTCATTTTCTTTATTGGGGCTGTCTTGTAAGTTAAAAAAACTCCACACAAAACAGCCCCTTTTTTATTTATTTTCGCAATTTTGATTTTTGTAATCAGGATTTTTTTTCTTCTATTCCTTTACCAGCCTTGCAATCTGCTTGAAATCATAACCAAGCATCAGCAGTCCCCATTCAATT
>CAVEBK010000081.1:0-7475 GCA_963613915.1 uncultured Collinsella sp. | reverse complement strand
CTACGGCTATTTGGCATTTTTTAATAAAATAAACTCGACATTCAACTATTTATTCAAAACTCGAAATTCGAGGGTAATTAAAAAAATAAGTCTATTACTCGTCGTCGCCGTACATTCTGTAGCCTACGCCGCGGATTGTTTCTATCAGTTCCGGGCAGCCTGCGTCAGAAAGTTTGTGTCTTATGCTTAAAATCTGAACATCGATTGCGCGCTCTGTAACAGGATAATCTGAACCTTTTATTGCGTTGATTATCTGCTGTCTTGAAAAAACCTGGCCTGCGTGGCGCACAAGATGCTCTAAGATTGCAAATTCGGTTGCGGTGAATTCAATTTTTTGTCCAAGTGCAGAAATTTCGTGGCGGGGAACATCTACAACGAGAGGACCGGCCTTTAAGGTTTCTGTTTTTGCCTGCTGATTGCTGCGGTTTTCTGCACGGCGAAGCACAGACTGAATGCGCGCAACTAGAATTTTTGGAGAAAAAGGTTTTGTAATATAGTCGTCAGCACCGAGTTCAAGGCCTGTTACAATGTCTGCTTCTTCAGTTTTGGCAGTAACCATTATTATCGGAATTGACCGGGTTAAGTCGTCGCCTTTTAATATGCGGCAGACGTCGAGACCGCTCATATCAGGAAGCATAAGGTCGAGAAGAACTAAAGAAGGCGACTGTGTGCGCGCAAGCTGAACTGCCTGCAGGGCGTTTTCTGCACAGACAGTTTCAAAGCCTGCTTTTTCTACATTGTATTTAATGAGTTCCCGGATTGGCTCTTCGTCGTCGGTAATTAAAATCTTCATATCAAAATTATACTCCAAAATAATCCGTTTGATTCAACCTACGCAAGCATCATTTTTGCTACCGAATTGGCAATGTTTACAGTGTGGTCGCCGATGCGTTCAAAATATTTTGCAATCATCAAAACGTCGAGAGTCTGTTCTGCTGTTTTTCTGTCGGTTCGGGTGTCGCCGCTCATCATTTCGATTAAGGTTTCTTTTTCCTTTAAGAAAAGGTCGTCAACCTCGTCGTCCATTGCACAGACAGTTTTTGCAAGTTCTGCGTCACGCTTTACAAACGAAGAAACAGCGGTGTTCAGCATTTTAATCGTTGTGTCAGCCATTTGCGTAATGATTTTGTTGTATTCATTTTTTGTAAAATCAATGTGTTCAGAAATTTCTGCAATGTCGCTGCCCTGGTCACCAATGCGTTCCATATCAACAATCATTCTTAAGGCCGCACTGATAATACGCAGATCTCCTGCAACCGGCTGCTGCTGCTGTAAAATCTTCATGCACAGAGCCTGAATTTCCCTCTTTTTTACATCTGTATTTTTTTCGCATTCAATTGCGCGTTCTATCATTTCTTTCTGACCGGTTACGAGTGCCTGAACAGCGTAAGTAAGACAGTCTTCGCACTCTGCGCCAAGAAAAACAAGGGCATCGTTCAGCTCTTTGAGCTGGTTTTCAAATCTGGTTCTCATAAAATCCTCCATTAAAGTTTTTGCACGTTTTTTGTAAAGGGCATCTCTAAAACAAACATCAACCGAAGCGGCCTGTAATGTATTCTTCCGTCTTTTTGTTTTTTGGAGTAGAAAAAATCTGTTCTGTTTCGCCGTATTCAACTACCCTTCCTAAAAGGAAGAAAGCCGTTCTGTCGCTGATTCTCGCTGCCTGCTGCATGTTGTGGGTTACAATTACAATCGTTAAATCTTTTCTGAGCTGATCGCACAATTCTTCTATTTTACCGGTAGAAATCGGGTCAAGTGCGGAAGTCGGTTCGTCCATTAAAAGAACATCCGGATTAACCGCAAGAGCACGGGCAATGCACAAACGCTGCTGCTGACCGCCGCTCATTCCAAGTGCACTCTTGTTAAGACGGTCTTTTACTTCGTCCCAGATTGCAGCCCCACGCAAAGAACGTTCTACAATTTCGTCAAGTTCAGCTTTTTTAGTAATTCCGTGGGTGCGCGGGCCATAAGCAATGTTGTTGTAAATGCTCATTGGAAAAGGATTAGGCTTTTGAAAAACCATTCCAACACGTTTTCTTAAAAGGTTTACATCGCAGCCTTCGTAAATGCTTTTTCCGTCAAGAAAAACGTCGCCTTTTATGTGGCAGTTTTCTACAAGGTCGTTCATGCGGTTGAGCGACTTTAACAGAGTTGACTTACCGCAGCCACTCGGTCCGATAAAAGCTGTAATTTTGTTTTCCGGAATATCCATATCAATTGAATGCAGTGCCTGAAAATTTCCGTAAAACAGGTCAAAATTTCTAATCGAAAGTTTTGCTTTTGGAAAGTTATTGTTCTGCTCCATTTATTTCTCCCATAAAAGTTAATTTTTGTTGTCTGGGCGTTCCCGTCGCAAAAGCGACGGTCGGGCTTTGCAGGGTTCCGCGTCTTGCGCGCTTCAATGGTTATTGTCAGCCGCCTGGTTTCGACAGGCTCAACCAGCGCGTCTGTCAATAACCATCGCCTTCGGCGCCCTTCCAAGCCCTAACGCGGTACACAAAAGGTCAATTTTTTGTCGTCATTATTTTTTCAATCCTGCTGGAAACTATATTCAGCAGGAGTACAAACAATACAAGAACAACAGCAGTTGCATAGGCCTGCTCTGTCCTTAAACCTTCGCACCACAGCGAATAAAGATGAACAGCCAGAGTTCTTCCGCTGCCCATAAGATTTTTTGGAATATGTGCAACAGTTCCCGCTGTGTACAAAAGAGCGGCTGTTTCGCCGATAATTCTTCCTACGCTAAGAACAATTCCATTTACAATTCCAGGGATTGCAACCGGCAGAACTGTCTTAAAAACCGTTCTTAATTTTCCGGCTCCAAGCCCAAAGCTCGCTTCGCGGTAAGTTACCGGCACGGAAAGCAGGGCTTCTTCGGAAGTCCGCATAATTACCGGAAGAATCATAATTGCAAGAGTGCAGCAGCCGGCTAAGAGCGAAAACTGCCACTTTAATGCCGTTACAAAAAGCAGAAGCCCAAAAAGTCCGTAAACTATCGAAGGAATTCCTGTTAAGGTTTCTGCAGTAATTCTTATTACACGCACAAACTTATTTCCTGCACGCGCATATTCAGAAAGGTAGATTGCAGCTCCCACTCCGACAGGAACAGCCATTAAAAGAGAAACTACAAGCACGATCGCAGTGTTAACCAGAGCCGGGAACAAAGACGCGTTGTCACTCGTGTATTTAAATGCAAACAGCGACGGTCTTATGTAAGGCAGGCCTTTTACAAAAATGTAAATTACAAGGCCACCGATTACCACAGCCGTAATAAGGGCACACGATCGCAGAATAAAACGCAGGATTGAAGATTGTTTAGTTTGATTCATACCAGCCTCCTGCTTATGATTTTTTCTTTGTCAGCATAAAGACAAAGTTAATTATCAGAATAAAGAAGAACAGCACAACGGAAGTAGCAATCAGGGCTTCGCGATGGAGGCCTGCAGCGTATCCCATTTCAAGAACAATGTTGGCGGTTAAAGTGCGGACTCCTTTTGCAAGCCCGCGAGGCATAACAGCCTGGTTTCCGGCAACCATAATTACAGCCATTGTTTCGCCAACAGCACGCCCTACGCCAAGAATAATTCCGGCGATAATTCCGGATCTGGCGGCTGGCAGTTCTGCAAAAAACACACTTCGTTCCTTACATGCACCGAGCGCAAGAGAACCTTCGTAGTAGAGCTGGGGAACTGCCCTGAGCGAAGTTTCGCTTACGCTTATAATCGTCGGAAGAATCATTATTGCAAGAACAATCGAAGCAGCAAGAATACTTGTTCCGCTGCCTCCAGACAAAGAACGGATTAAGGGAACAATCGCCGTTAATCCAAAAAATCCATATACAACTGAAGGAATTCCTGCCAGGAGATTTACCCCGTGCTTTAAGAACGGATAAATCTTTGGCGGACAAAAACGAGCCATGTAAATTGCAGTCATAATACCAAATGGAACACCAAGGATAATTGCACCGAGAGTTACGACAAAACTGCCGACAATCATCGGGAAAATTCCAAACAGGTCAATTTCCGGTTTCCACTTCATTCCAAGAAGAAAGTTAGCAAATCCGATTTTCTGCATGGCAGGAACGCCGTTTACAAACATAAAAAAGCAGATCAGCGCAACGGCAGCAACCGAAACACTGGCAGCAAGCAGAAAAATCAGTTTCATTGTTGATTCTAATTTTGTTTTCAAAATACTTACCTTCTGTCACTTTCGACACTAGGTCACAAAACACACAATCTGCAGGTTAAAAGGTCCTGCAGAACAAAAACCCGCCTGTAAAAAACAAATGTTACTCTCTCAAATATTTGTAACTAAAGCGCACGCCCTTGCTGCGCAAGGGATGCCTGCATATCTTCGATATGCTGAGAGTTTGCGTTGCAAACTCTTTATTTTACTGTGCGCTAAAGCGCACGCCCTTGCTGCGCAAGGGATAGTAGCCGCGCCGAAGGCGATGTTTATTGACAGACGCGCCGGTTGAGCCTGTCGAAACCAGGCGGCTGGCAATAAACATTGGAGCGCGTTAGTCGCGGAACGGCGGATAGCCCGGTCTGCTGCTTTTGCAGCAGATGCGCCCAAATAACACACTCAAACTTTCGTTAAAACTTATTTAAGTTCACTCCACTTTGTTGTTTCGCCTGTAAAGATTTTGCGAACCTGTTCTTTAGAAAGTCCGTCTGCAGGGTTTACTTTGTTTACGATTACTGCGATTCCGTCGATTGCGATAACGTCTGCAGTTACGCCAGTTTCGCCTGATTTTAATTCGCGGCTGGCCATACCGATGTCGCAGACACCCTGAATTGCACTGTTAACACCAGTTGTTGAATCTGACTGAGAAACTTCTACAACGATTCCAGGATTCTTTTCTTTAAATGCTTCTGCCAGTTTTTCCATTACAGGGAATACAGAAGAAGAACCTGCAACAGTTACTTTTCCGCTTTTTACGTTTGCAAGGTAAGCAGGATTTTTAGAAACAGAAATGTAACCTTTCTTTTCTACGATTGCCTGACCGTCGGCAGAAAGGATAAATCTTTTAAATTCTTCAGCAGCAGGAGAAAGACCGTCTTTTGTTACAATGTTGAACGGACGGCTTACTTTGTATGAACCGTTTTTAATGTTTGCAACGCTGGCTTTTGCACCGTCAATTTCGAGGGCTTTAACAGAATCGTTTAAAGAACCAAGAGAAATATAACCGATGGAAGCAGTGTTACCAGAAACAGAAGTGATTACAACTTCAGTGCTGTTTGTAATGTCAGCAGAATCAGTTGTCATATCAACTTTTTTGCCCTGAGCGTTCTTAGCTTCTACACCAAAAAGTTCAATAAAGGCACCACGAGTACCAGAACCAGCTTCGCGGGAAATTACAGTGATTGCATCCTTCATTTTTGCATTCTTTTTTCCCCATGCCCAGGAATTTCCAGCCAAAAGAGCCAGCCCTGCAACAGCACAAAGTGCAACCTTATTTATTTTCATAACAAATAACCTCCTGTATGAAAATTTTACCTTACAGAAAGTAATCTAAGGTCAGCGTGTAAAGATTGTGCTACAGAATTGTTAAAATTCGGTTAATTTTTTAGGAAGAATCACAAAGGAGGGGGAAGTCTCCCCCTGCGCTCCAACCACGCAAAGCGTGTTTTCCGCTACCCCCTCTCCTGGGGGCTTCGCCCCCAAGCCCCCAGGAGAAAAGATTAATGATTTACAGTAATTTGGCGCCATGGATGGCGCTAAAGACAAAGCCCTAAGCAAGAAACGTAAGTTTCTTGGCACGACACGAAGTCGCAAAAAAATGGGAAGATTTAACACTCGCTAATAACTTTATCTTCTGCAAAGTGCTGGAAGAAAATCCGGATGTAGCAAAAGAATTACTTGAACTTCTTCTAAATTGACCGGCTCGAAAGACCACAGTCAGAGGGATTCGCTTTGATGTTTACGTAAAAGACGGAAGTGGCAGGAGTTTTGATATAGAGATACAGACGACAAGGAAAACAAACCTTATAAAACGCGCACGCTACTATCACGGATTAATGGACGTAGACGCCCTGCACTCGGGAATCGATTATAATTTCTTAAAAGACAGTTACGTAATCTTCTTATGCCTCGGAGACGTTTTTGGCTACGGACTTCCTGTCTACACATTCCAGAAAACTGCAAAAGAAGACAGTTCCATTTTAATGAACGACGGCACAACCACAGTCTTTTTTGATGCCTTAAACTATGATAAGATGAAGTCAGAAAAAGTGCGTTCGTTTTTTAAGTTTCTATGCGGGCTGAACATCAAAGACAATTTTACCAAAAAACTTTCCGCCCTGGTCGAGCGCCTGAAAGTAAACGCACAGAGGAGGCACGAATATATGACATGGGAACAGGAAATGAAAGAACAGGCCCATTTCTTGGCAGAAGAACTTGCAGAAGAAAAAGTTCAGGAATCTGTTTTAGAAACCGCAAAAAATCTGCTTGATAACGACATTTCCGCAGAACTTGTTGCAAAATGCACAGGCCTGCCACTCGAACAGGTCCTACAGCTCCAGAAAGAAGTAATGTCGCCTGCAGAAAAATAAATCCTTCTGCAAAGAAAAAACAACACAAAAAAAGCCACCCCATTTGCTGGAGTGGCTTTTTTTTACTTTGCCCACATAAACTACGTCCTACACAACGTGTATGCGAGTGGAGGTGAGACAGTTACTATTCTGTAATGAGTTTTATGCTGTAAAGATAAGCAGTATTTGTACTAACAATCGAAACATATCCAGAAGTCGCATCTGTTGCAGTTGCTGTGTAAACAGTCGTATCTGCAGAAGCAGTTGTGCCCCCCACAGTGTAGTAGTGATAATCAGGATAAGAAACTACTGTAACTTTTTGACCTTCTGTTACAGGGACTTTTATTATAGCACCTTGGTTAAACTGTGCATCAGAGGCTCTTGTCGTCAGTTTTCCAGTTGTAGCATCAACAGACAAAAGAATTGAACTTGAAGTACCTGTTACAGTGCCTGTTGTACTTTGTATATTAACTGTATTTTCTCCCATACTTTGGAAATCCCATTCTACAGGTGTTTCATATGTTGCAGAAATAGAATAAAGATATGCTGTCTTTGTTGCCACAATTTCAAGATAGCCTGCTTTATCAGAAGTTACAGTTGTTGTATCTGCAGAAGCAGCTGTGCCCCCCACAGTGTAGCCGTGATAACTAGGATAAGAAACTACTTTTACAACTGTTCCGATGTTTACAGGGACTTTTATTATAGCACCTTGGTTAAACTGTGCATCAGATCCTCTTGTCGACAGTTTTCCAGTTGTAGCATCAACAGACAAAAGAATTGAATTTGAAGTACCGATTACAGTGCCTGTTGTACTTTGTATATTAACTGTATTTTGTCCCATACTTTGGAAATCCCATTCTACAGTGAGAGTTCCGTCGCTATCGCTTTCATACACATTATCCTTAGAAGCATCTTCAACAGCGCTTGCATCGCTTTCGAGGG
>CAVEBK010000080.1:5071-7818 GCA_963613915.1 uncultured Collinsella sp. | reverse complement strand
GCTTGTCGCAACCGTGCGGCTTGCTGGCAGGTTCTCGACGAGAGGCTATTTGATGTGTTTTTATTGAAACTCGATATTTGACCAAATAGTATTTCGTCGAAAATTATGGAATAAAAAGCTTTTGAACCTTGCGTGCAGAATGTCTATAATCTGTTTATGTGTAAAAAAATAAACAGCTCTGCTTTATTTGCAGTAATGACATTCTGTGCGCTTGGCTTTCTTTTTTCTTCCTGCGCAACTCCACAGGCAGCTTATGCTTCAATCAGTCCTGACGGGCAGTTTTACAAAACTGTCGAAAATCATATTAATTCACCTTCCACGCTTTATCTGCAGGATACTTCCATAGAAAACGGAATAAACGGAACTTACCCGGAGCACATTTACATAAAAACTCAGACTCAAACCTTTACTAAAGATTACGAGTTTATGATTCGTGCAGGAAAACTCTTTTACAAGGCAAAGAACGAAAGTTTATGGAGCCTTTATGCAAAAACAGGGCTCCCTGACGGAGCGTCGTGTGTAACAGAAATTTCCGGGGATTCTAACTGCGTCTTTGTTTTTGACGATCTTGGCCGTCTTTACCGCACTTACACAGAAAAAGAAGTGCGCAACAGCGCGGCAAGTCCTTTTTATGTAAAGCCTTTTACATGGATTTATCTTTACGGCTGGCCTCAAAGCGTTGTCTTTAAGCAGGCTCTTACCGTAAAAGACAAGCGTGCCTGGGCAATGGGAGCGAGACGAAAAGATTTATTGTGGCACGAAGATATTTTTGGAAACGAGCATCATTATGGAACGATGGGGCTTGAAACAATTTACTTTTTAACAAAAAGCGGGCAGGAAATCCGTTTTACAGATTCGGGGCTTCCTGCAGATCTTTCAAAAAGCTTTTTAACTCCGGAAAACGGCCGCTTTATTGCCGTAAATTTGAGTAATTCTGCTTCGACAAATTTTATAATCGGCGACAAAGGAAGCATGTACACGCGCCTGATTGATTTTGACACGATGGGCTGCGATCCCATGTTCTTTAAATATACTTACGAACCCTACAAATCAAAATACAAAGGAAGCGAATACCGTTCAAACTTTGAAAGCTGGGCTCTTCCTGCAGAAAGCTGGAAAAAACAGCCGGACATAAAGCTTGAAGGCAAAGCCCGTCTTACAAAATATATTTCGATTCACCAGAACGGACAGGGAAATGCTGCCCGCGAACTTAGGGTTGCAGGCCTCGATAAAGACGGAAACACGGGATTTTATTACAAACAGATTTTTGACAGCGAATGGACATTTAAAAAATGCACGCTTGCCTTAAAGGAAGAAGATTTCTTAAAAGGAAGTGAAGAATGGGGAAGTTCTGCAGAATGTTCGTTTAAAGGGAATCTTTTTGAAAATTCAAAAGCTGTTGAAGGCGTAAAAATTGAAGTTCATGATTTTACACTTGCAAACGAAGGTTCATTTAACCTTAAAATTACAATGCAGAAAGACGGCTGGAGTGAATCCAAAACAATTCATTTTTACGATGTAGAAATGTGGACTTACATGGTGCGCGTAGATCCAGGCAAAGACGGAATGCCAAAAAACTTTTTTGTAACTCCGGATTTTACACTGAACGACTTAAATTGCGCTCATGAAGAATTTTCTGTTCTGTTAAAAAAACTTTTTGAAGGCTTAAACAGAAAAACTTTCTGCATAAAAAGCAGCGCAAGCGTAAATTATCTTGAATTAAGCTGGGCAAACGGAAAATCCCTCCTCGGCGGAAATAATTTTTTAATTTTTATGGACAAAGAAGGAATTGCAGACGACCCTGTTGCTTTAAAAGCTGCCTACATGTACGAAGAACCGGCCTTAAAAGCATTTAATTCTCAAAAGCTGGTATTTGAAAAAACTCTTTATACAAAAGCAGACATAAACCAGCTGAAAGAAACTGCAGAAAACAATAAAGCCTATGCAACGTTCTTAAAAGGACAGATGAAAGTTTACAACGGCTACAAACACAATACGAATAAATCACGCTGGCAGTGGAATATTGCAGACCTTGCCCTTTCTGTTACTTTTTTGAATAAGATTGATTTTCCAAAGATTAAGACAGTTACAATGCATTCAGGAGAACTTTTTAACCAGAACGCAGATAGTTACGGCATAAGCTATGAATATATGAGCATTGTCTATCCGCATGTAATTGCACTTGCTTCTCAGCGCGCTCAAAAGTATGAAGAACTTGCAGAAAAATTAGAAAAAGTTGAAAACACTTTTAACCTTGAAAATTACAAAAAGGACTGCAATGAATACCTGCAGTCGCTCAATTTAGAAAGTGAATACGAAGGAACTGCAGTTCAATCCGATAAAAATGCAAAACTCTATCAGATAAAAGAAGTTCCGCTGTATCCAGGATTCCTGCTTGTGCAGGAAAACGAAAATACCGGGAACGTTGAATACGCAATCCTGGAACTTGCTGACTTTGAAGACCGTGCCCTGGATTTTTTAGCAAAAGACAGGACTAAATTTACGTGCGATGTAAACTTTTATGTTACAGCCAGAAACGAAAACTTTTTAAACAGAACTTTTGGCGTAGCGGAATTAGAAAAAAGGCATGGAAAGTTTATTTTTGACGGTAAGAATATAAAAATAAAGGCAGGAACCAAAGTTTTATTTACAAACATTCTATAAAGGCGAATGTCGAGTTTTAATAAAAACAAATCAAATAGCCTCTCGTCGAGAACCTGCCAGCAAGCCGCACGGTTGCGACAAGC
>CAVEBK010000080.1:0-5061 GCA_963613915.1 uncultured Collinsella sp. | reverse complement strand
CGACAAGCGCAAAGTGCGTTTGTGTCAGAACCTCTCCTACGGCTATTTGGCATTAAAAAAAAATAAACTCGCCATTCAACTATTCATTTAAAAGTCTAAATTGAGACTTTGAAAATACTTTACAACACTGCATTCCTTTTTATCTAAAAAAAAGTAAAAATTTGTAAAACTGCACAAAAAAAGGCATTGACTATTATGTGCAATCCTTTTATATTTACATCGTGCACGATAACTAAAGGCGTGTAACATTCTTGCAAAGGCGCTGGACTTTTTAAGTTCCGGTGCCTTTTGTTTTTTAAATTCAGTTTTTAATGAATGGAGGCATACTATGAAAAAATTATGTAAACTTGCAGTTCTTGCTCTTGCCATTGTTGCACTTGCAGGATTTACCGGCTGCGAAAAAAAGGCAGCTTCTGCTTCTTCTGCAGATTCTGGCGAAAAAGTAAGCAAAAAGCTCGCTCAGCTCCGCAAGAAAGGAAAGCTTGTTTTTGGTTCATCTGGTGACGTTTACGCTTACATTAACCAGGCAACAGGCAAACCTGAAGGTGTAGAATCTGACATTGTAATCGAAGCAGCACGCCGTCTTGGAATCCCGGAAGTTGAAATGTCTTTGATTCCATTTTCTGAATTGATTTTAAACTGCAACAACGGTGCAATCGACATGGTTGCAGACGGAATGTATAACTCAAATCCTGACCGTGCAAAGAAAGTTTATTTCTGTGATTCAATCTACTGGCAGGGTGGTGCACTCCTGGTTGCAAAGGACAGCCCTTACGAAAGTCAGTATGACATGGCTGGCAAAAAAGTAGGCTACACTCCTGGAACAATGTGGCAGATGGGTGTAGAAGCCTGGGCTAAAAAAGGTGTAATCGGCGAAGCCGTTGCAACTGGTCACCAGACAGATTCTATCGTTGCCCTGCAGTACGGAAAAGTTGACGGATTTTTAACAGATTCAACAGTTGTAGAAGATCTGCTTGTAAATGCTCCGGATCAGCTTAAGGGACTTCGCCTTGCCAAGAACTATGTTGATGACGAAATTCCACCAGGACACATTTCCGTTGCCGTAAACCTCGAAGATGTTGATTTTGGACACGAACTCAACGCTGTTTTTGAAGAAATGAGAAAAGACGGATTTATCGAAAAAGTATTTGAAAAATACGGATTTGATCCAAAACTTCACTGCTACGGTCCGGACACAGATTTTGAAAAAGAAATCAAGTGTCAGGTAAACACAGTTCAGTAATGTAAAGTGGCAGGGATTGTAAGGGCGCCGCAGGGCGTTGTACGACATCCTGTCGTGCCACAAATTGCAAAGCAATTTGTGCGGGTCGGTTGTCTTTAGCGCCGTCCATGGCGCAATTTTACCGTGTAAAAAACAAAGTACAATGTAGCGTTAGCGGAACCCTGAAAAGCCCGGTTTTTGCGTAAGCAAAAAGCCACCCGGATAAACAAACACAAAACAGGAGACGTAAGAGACTTTCTGAAACTGATGCAGAACATTTTGAATCTGTTTAATTCAGGCTGTCTCTTATATGGGAGAATTGACTTATGCCTTTGCTTGAAATAAAAAACCTCAAGAAGAATTTTGGAGAACTTCAGGTTCTTAAAGACATAAATATTTCCATCGAAAAAGGAGAGGTTCTTGTTATTATTGGACCTTCCGGTTCAGGAAAATCAACCTTTTTGCGCTGCCTTAACCTTTTGGAGCAGCCTTCCGGTGGAAGCATTTATTATAACGGTGTGGATATTTTAAAGCCAAAATTCAATGTTGTTGAATACAGACGCCATGTTGGAATGTGCTTTCAGAGATTCAATCTTTTTCCTTTTATGACAGTTTTGGACAACGTGACTTTTGCCCCGAAACTTGTCTTAAAAAAAGATAAGGACGAAGCCCGCGAACAGGCTTTAGACCTTCTCGACAAAGTTGGCCTTAAAGCAAAGGCAGACGTTTACCCGACAACGCTTTCCGGTGGACAGCAGCAGCGTGTTGCAATTGCCCGCAGCCTTGCAATGGAACCGGAAATGATGCTTTTTGATGAACCTACTTCAGCCTTAGACCCGGAACTTGTTGGAGAAGTTCTTTCTGTAATGAAGGATCTTGCAAAATCCGGAATGACAATGGCAACTGTAACTCACGAAATGGGTTTTGCGCGCGAAGTTTCTGACCGCGTAATTTTTATGGATGCCGGTTACGTTGTAGAAGACGAAAGCCCGGAAGAAATGTTCTCTAATCCAAAGAATGAACGCACAAAGACATTCCTTTCGCGCATTTTGAATAAATAGGGGGGAATGTATGAACATCTTAAAAAATCTTGACTTTGCAAAGGCTATTCACGATCTTCTCCCTCAGCTTTTGGGAAAGGCTCTTGTCCTTGTAATTACAGCAACCGTAATCGGTTTTATAATTGGAATTGTTTTTGGTTTTGTCCTTGCACTTGCAAGAATTTCTAAAAACCGCGTGCTCAACAGAGTTGTAATTCTGTTCCAGGAATTGATCCGCGGAACTCCGCTTCTGGTTCAGTTAGTTTACATTTACTACGTTGTTCCGCTTTTAATTACAATTGTTGCCCAGCTGATCGGTTTTACTACGTTTAAGTGTAATATTTCGCCGCTCGTTGCAGGTACAATCGGACTTGGAATTAACTACGCAACTTACATGGCAGAAGTTATCCGTTCGGCAATTATTTCGATTGACGGCGGACAGCGCGAAGCTGCCCTTGCTTTAGGCTTGACTCCACGCCAGGCACTTTTGCGGATTGTAGTTCCACAGGCATTAAAAAACTCAATTCCTGTTTTTGGAAACTACCTTGTAATGATGGTAAAAGACACTTCGCTTATGTCATATATTACCGCTGCTGAATTTCTGCAGACAGCAAAGGCTTATACATCGCGCACCTTCCTTACGATTGAATCGTACACGATTCTTGCAGTAGTGTATCTTGTAATCTGTATTCCGCTTGGAATCCTTGCAAAATACATTGAACAGAAAACAAGCGTCGGAAAACGCTAGAAAGTGGAGGAAAGGCAGATGAAACATTTTGTAATTACAATCGGCCGTGAATTCGGCTGTAATGCACGCGAAATAGGCCGTCAGGTTGCCGCAGAACTTGGCGTAAAATTTTATGACAAAGAGCTTGTAGACCTGGCTGCAGCAAAAGCAGGCGTAGATAAAGTAACAT
The DNA here is from genome assembly GCA_963613915.1 of uncultured Collinsella sp. Classification (GTDB taxonomy): domain Bacteria; phylum Spirochaetota; class Spirochaetia; order Treponematales; family Treponemataceae; genus Treponema_D. The sequence goes on along the minus strand of CAVEBK010000080.1, from coordinate 1,882 downwards.
TTGGAACTTCCGACGAACATCCTGGAGTTACAGACAACTTTCAGACGGAATTTGGATACGGAATTACAAACAGCTTTTATTCAGGCCGCGCAGTAGACGCACAGGCTTATGTAATCAGAAAAATTGCAAATACAGAAAGCTGTGTAATGCTTGGCCGCTGTGCAGACTATTTTCTGCAGGAATTTGACACGACATTAAACACCTTCGTTTATGCACCGCTTCCTTACAGAGTTACGCACATTTCGCAGGCTTACGATTTAACCCCGGGCGAAGCAAAAAAGATGATTGCCAAAATCGACAAAAGACGGCATCGTTATTACAAATACGTAACTGGAAAAAACCGCGGAGACAGACACGGACGCAATCTTATGATTGACGTAGAAATGTTTGGCGTTGAAGGAGCCGTAAAACTGATTGTTGATGCAGCAAAATTAAGGTTTGGCGATTAGTTTTTATATCCCGGGCGTATCCCTTTGTGCACGCACAAAGGGCCGGGCTTTGCGAGGTTCCGCGCCTTACGCGACTGCGACTCCAAGTGCCACCAGGATGGTGGCATAGAGAATGGCGAAAATTTTCAAAAAGCCTGTGCTTTTTGAAAACAATTTTCGCCACTCAAAAATGACAGGACGTCATTTTTGAGTGCCCAATCCCTTACGCGATAGCGTAAGGCCGTGCGCATTTTGCGCACACGTTAATAACGAGTTTTGCGTAAGCAAAAACTCGCAGCATACCGTAAGGTATGCAAAAATCCCTTACGCTATAACGAACTTTCAGGAGAAACGAAACCATGCGCAGAAAAGAACGTGAAATTACTTCAACCGAAGAAATAAAAACAGTGCTCGACAAAAGTTTTGCACTTCATCTTGGAATTAACGACAACGGGCACGTTTATGTTGTTCCTGTTAATTTCGGATATTCTTACCAGGACGGAAAATACACATTTTATTTTCATGGCGCAAAGGACGGCCGCAAATATTCACTCTTAAAAGACGGTGCCAGTGTAGGCTTTGAATGCGAAACAGACTGTGCTCTTATGCCGGGCGAACAGGCCTGCAATTATTCAGCATATTATTCAAGCGTAATCGGAGAAGGAAAGGTAAGTTTGCTGGAAGACAGCGAAGACAAAAAAACAGCCCTTAACTTAATAATGAAAAAAGCCACAGGCAAAGGCGATTGGAATTTTCCGTCAATAATGCTTACAAGAGTTGCAGTCTTTAAGCTCGAAGCAGCTGAATTAACCTGCAAAAGCCATAAAAAGTAAAAAACGCTACAATTTACTCTGCCCTTTATCCAAAGGGTGTATTTCTAAACTTGCATTCACCAGCAAGAAGAATTTCCTTTCCATTTTTTCCTAGTAACCTTAATTTCGAGTTTTAAATAAATAGCTGAATGTCGAGTTTATTTTATTAAAAAATGCCAAATAGCCGTAGGAGAGGTTCTGACACAAACGCACTTTGCGCTTGTCGCAACCGTGCGGCTTGCTGGCAGGTTCTCGACGAGAGGCTATTTGATATGTTTTTATTGAAACTCGACATTCGAACTAGTAAGTCAATTTCGATTTGCTTTATTTTTTTTCTTCATCAATAACGCTGTCATGAAAATCACTTATTCCTGTAAGAAGCGGAAAAACGGGCTTTCCTGCCTTCATCGTAAAGTTTGGAGTATGTTTTAGCGTTTTTGGAAATCCAGCTGGTAAAATGTTAAAGAAAAATCATATTTACAGAATTAGCAAGCCACAAAAAAATGCAAAAAGAAAGCTCTCTATGTTACTCTTCTCTCCAGCCAAGCACGCCGCTTGCATCGTCTGCAAAAATAAGCGCGATTTTGTGGGTGGTTTTTCCGCTTACGCTGTAGCGTTCTGCGTAACCTTTCTTTTCAATCT
>CAVEBK010000079.1:0-7872 GCA_963613915.1 uncultured Collinsella sp. | reverse complement strand
CGAAATGATTCTGTGGTACAAGCTCATCCAGACTCGGCGGCAGCAGCCACTGCTCGTTCTGGTTGTATGGCTTGTATGTGATTTTATTACTTACGCCTCTGCTCATACTTAAATTTTATCACAGAGAAATTTGCTTGTCTTTAAAAAAATTTAGGAGCTATCCATTCTTTTTGGACAGCCCCGACGCCCGGATTAATCCTCTACTACCTTTGTAAGTTTTGCCATTTTTTTGTAAATATCTGTGTTGTCGTAGTAGCCTGTAAAGTCGTTCTGTCCTGCGCCTAGGGCAAATACCGGGACTGGAAGACCTGTGTGTGAATATGAAGTAAAGCCGATTCCGCTCTTGTTGTTAAGAATGTGTGTGAGGGTTACTGTAAGCGGCTCGTAAGTTCCGTAGAGTTCGTACTCCCTCTGGTCGCGGTTCTTGTCGCCTGCCATTGTCTTTTTGTAAGCGTCTTTGATGCGGTTGTATTCGTAATCTGTAAGTACCAGGCCGCCGTTTTTGCTTAAACCGTCTGTGTCAGAAATTTTAAGTCCAAACTGTTCTGCAACGTCTTTCATTACGTCGTCAAAAGAAGTGTTGTTCTTTTTGTATGCGGCAACATAGTCGCTGTCAAACTTTGCATAAGAAATCTTCTGATTTTTGAGTGTGTCAAAAAAGAGATTGTAGTCTGTTCCTGCAAATCCGATTGTAAGGCCGCCGGTTTCGTGGTCGGCTGTTACAAGAATCAATGTTTCTTTTGGATGTTCGTTGTAGAATGCGATTGCTTCTTTTACTGCTTCTGAAAGTGCGATTGTGTCTGCGATTGTTGAACGTGCGTCGTTTGCGTGGCAGGCCCAGTCGATTTTTCCGCCTTCAATTTCCATAAAGAAACCTTTTTTGTTGTCAAGAACTTCGATTCCCTTTTTAACGTAGTCGCGGAGGCGCCATTCACCTTTTGATGCGTCCTGGTCGTAGTTCATTGCGTTTTCGTCTGCAAGAGTTTCTGCTACAACAAGTGCCTTGTCTCCGTTTTTAAGTGCACCTGCATCTTTTTGTGTAAAGCAGACTTTGTAGCCGGCTTTTTCTGCGAGGCTGTAAATTGATTCCTTGTCCTTGTTTTTGTCCTGAGGTTCCATTAAGGCGCCGCCTGCAAAATAGTCAAAGTTTGAAGCAACGAGTTCAAGTCCGATCGGATAGTTTGATTTGCGGCTTGCCTGGTGAGCGTAACTTGCTGCTGGAGTTGCGTGGTTCAAATTAACTGTAGAAATGACGCCGATTTTCCAGCCCTTCTGGTCGCGGAGCTGTTCTGCGATTGTGCGGAATTTCTGTTTTTTTGTAATGTCAACGTTGATTGAAGAAGAATGTGTCTTTTTTCCCGTAAAGATTGAAGTTGCCGTAGAAGCTGAATCCGGGGCAAAAGAAGTTGCGTCGTAAGTCTGGGCACTTCCTGCAACCGGGAAGTTCATAAAGCTTAAGTTTTCGCCGTATGGTGAATCTTTTGGATTTTCAGACTTTTTTACAGTATCTACGATTCCTGCAGCGTCTTTTCCTGAATAATATGCAGAGCTTTGAATCTGCGGATAGCTCATTCCATCACCAATGAACAAAAATACGTATTTTGGTGTGCCTTTGCCGGTTGGAGCAGCTGCGATTGTCTGAGCTTCAACCTTTGTTCCAAATGCCATTGCTGCAAACATTGCAGCACCAACGGCCATTTTCATGATTCCACGAAAACCTTCCTGTGAAATTTCTTTTCTTTTTAACATTTTTCTGTACCTCCAAGGTCTTGAGAAAAACATAAAGAAAAAAAATTACAAAACGATAAGGAAATTGTAAAAAAAATGTAAATATTCAGGCAGGAAAACTTTATTCAATCTTAAAATTTTCACAGTTTGCTATGTACTGTTTATGATTGCCTTCCTTTGCAAATTGAATGTCAGAAAACAAAATGTCGTGGTGCGGTGTTTTTTCGTCTGCATAAATGTAGATTGCGTAGCCTGAATTTTTATAAACCGAGCATCGCCTTACGATTATGTCAGAAAAAACTGCCTGCTTTTCTGCAGCTCCGTATTTGCTCACTGTTCCGGCATCGCTGTATTCAGTTGACATGCTGAACGGTCTGTTTACGCAGGCGATTGCATTGTCTTCAAAAACAACGTCTTTAACATAACCGCCGTTTGCAGGTGCGCTCTTGATTCTAAAGGCAATGTCCGTATGATTAAAAATATTGTCATGAACAAAAATCTGTTCAAGTCCGCGCGCAGTGTGGCTTCCAAAGGCTACTCCGCCGTGTCCGTGGTGAATGTAGTTGCCAGAGATTTCTACATTTTTTACGCCGTCCTGCTCAATTTCAAAGGCAGACTTTCCGACGCCCGCACTAAATACAATGCTGTCGTCTCCAGTGTCAATAAAATTGTTAAAAATGCAGGCAGAACCGGAAGAAATAAGGCCGATTCCGTCTCCGTTGTTAATGTCGTAAGAAAAGATTTTTACATTGCAGATTGTAATGTCCTGCGAGTTTAAAAGGTTAATCATGTGGTTTGCAGGATTTTTAAAAGTAAGTCCGTCGATTACAAGTCCTTTTACGCCGCACAGAATTACAGTTGTGCTCCTGGTTGAATAAGCACTTCTTAAATCGTCAGTTTCTGCATTTTCTAAAGTTTTGCCTTCAATCTTAAAATAGCTTTCTGCACAGTCTGCCGCAAGGATTCCGTCAGAGTAAACAGTTTTGTTGTTTCCTTTTTTGTATTTTAAGAGAGGAGATTTAGAATCGTCGCCTTCTTCGCTGTAAAATTTTTCGTCTAAAGTTGAATTTCCGTTTTTGTCTTCAAAAACCCAGCCGTTACCGTCAACGCATCCGCTTCCGCATAAAACGAGATTTTCAGCACCATCTGCATTTAACATTCCCCAGTAGCGGGTGTCCGTGTAGTACGGATACATGTAAAAACTGTAGTCAAAATGTTCTGCAAAAGGTGAAGAAACGAGTTCTCCGTCGATTTTCAATGTCATGTTGCTTTTTAAATGCAGGCCGCCGCACATGAAAATTCCTTCCGGGACAAAAACAGTTCCGTTTTCCGGGCAGGAATCTATTGCAGCCTGGATTGCCTTTGTGTTTGCAAGAATGAATTCTTTTTCGCCATTTAAATTTCTGCGATCCGAAATTCTTTCTGAAGATTTTGCACCGAATCTTTCTATGCTAAGTAAATCTCCGCTTTCTTTAGTTTTTACGCTTATTGAAGAAGATTCATACAGGTCTTTTCCGTTTGAAGAAACTGCACAAACCTTAAAATCGTAGGTTGTGCCGGCATTTAATCCCTGGACACAGAAAAACGAAACGTCGGTTGCCTTCATTCCGTCTGGTAAACCTGTAACTTTTTTAGAAAAAGCCTTATAGAATGAAGTTTTGTAAGAATCTAAAAATGAATTAAGCCGTTTTGACTGTTTGCGGGCAGAAAATTTTTCTTTTTTGCCGTTTACAAAAACTTCGTAGTCGCTGACATTTTTGTCACCTGCCAAAAGCGAATTCCAGACAAGATAAACACAATCCTGAGTCTGTGCAGGACTTTTTACATTTAATTCTAAAGAAGAATTTTGAGAAAAACTTTTTTCAATCATAACAAAAACCACCAGTAAGACTGCAATAAATATTTTATTCAACTTATGTAACCTTTACAAAAAAAGCACCGGCCGCGTTTTACGGTCAGTGCCTGTAAGAAAAATGCCTGAAAATTATTCAGTCGGACGTTTTTTTAAGTTTTTGCTTTCTGCAATGGCGCGGCCTTCACCAACGCTCTGTTCCATCATTGCACGAACTTTAAGTGGAAGTCCGAACAATGTAATAAAGCCCTGAGCGTCTTTGTGATCGTAGAGTTCGCCGGTTGTAAATGAAGCAATGTTTTCGTTGTAGAGGCTGTATTTTGAATCTGAACCTGCTGCACGAATCATTCCCTTTACAAGCTTAACCTTTGTCCAGCCGGTAACTGTCTGCTGGGTTGAATCAACAAAAGCCATGAGTGCGTCATAAAGCGGAGTAAATACTTTTCCATCGTAAATGAGTTCTGCAAGGCGCAGAGAAACCTGCTGCTTGTAGTGGTAAGTGTCGCGGTCAAGACAGATGTGATCCATCATTCTGTGGGCAAAGTACAAAACTGTTCCAGCCGGAGTTTCGTAAACACCGCGGCTCTTCATTCCTACGCAGCGGTTTTCGCAGATGTCTGCAATTCCAACTCCGTTGCGTCCGGCAATCTTGTTGAGTTCGAGCATGAGTTCAAGGCCGTTCATTTTTTTGCCGTTCAAAGAAACAGGAATTCCTTTTTCCCATTCGATTGTAACGTATTCGCCTTCGCCTGCTTCTTCAGGAACAACTGTATTTTTAAGCATGTGTTTAAAGTTTGGTTCGTTGGAAGTTTTTTCGAGTTCAAGACCTTCGTGGCTGATGTGCCAGATGTTTTCGTCGCGTGAATATGACTGATCTTTTTTCATTGGAACTTCAAGTCCGCGGTCTTCGAGGAATTTGATTTCTGCTTCGCGGCTGTCCATATTCCATTTTGGATCGCGCCATGCTGCAATTACCTTAAGGTCTGGAGCAAAAGCCTTGATTGCAAGTTCAAAGCGAACCTGATCGTTGCCTTTTCCTGTTGCACCGTGGCAGATTGCAACTGCACCTTCCTGGCGGGCATATTCAACAAGGATTTTTCCGATAAGAGGGCGTGCTGTTGAAGTGCCTAAAAGATATTCATCTTCGTAAACTGCGTTTGCCTTAAGTGCAGGCCAGATATATTCTTCAACGTATTCCTGGCGGGCATCAACAACGTAGCACGCACAGGCACCAGTTTTGAGTGCACGGGCCTTAATATGTTCCCAGTCATCGCACTGACCAACGTCAATGCAGACAGCAATTACATCATAATCATAATTTTCTTTAAGCCATGGAATGATAACTGTTGTATCCAATCCACCAGAATAAGCAAGAACAACCTTATCTTTTGCCATTTTGTATTTCTCCTAAAAACTGTCCATCTTTAGCTTAAGACAGCTTTTTTGCATATTTATACAAATATCCTAGTGTTTTATGAAACTTTATGCAATAGAAACTTGAATTGAAACATTCATCGAGAAAATAAACAATCGTAACTGTGCTGATTTTAGCCCGGATAGTAGTGGCGCCAGAGGCGTTGTACGACATTCTGTCGTACAATAAAACCACGGATAGCCGGACGAGACAAAAAATTGCGCTCCTGTAAAAACTAAAAGTAGAGTGCCAGAAGTTCGTTTAAGATTTTTTCGGTTACAGCAAAACTTTCCTGAGTAAGGCTTAAAAAATTGTCGTATGGAGTATGGAAGAGCCGCCAGGTAAGAGGCATTTTTTCCTGATATTTAAATTTAAAGTCGGCGTCGTCGTCTAAGTGAACGTTCATTACGGCTTTTTCGAGATTTTTGTCCTTCATAAGTTCCATGTAATAGGCCGACGCTTCTTCTTTTGGAAGCATTGTAATTGCAACGGCAGGAATTCCACAGGCCAGAAAGCCGGCATTGTCGCTGTAAGGAACAGGAAGTGTAAGCCAGTTATTAGGGCTTGCATTACGAAGGATTTTTTGCGTGCGTTCAAAAAGACTGGCAAAGCGTTTTATAAAAGCAGGATTTGATTTTGGATTTTTTAGTGAAGAAAGCCCTGCCCTCGCTAGAACCGGAGTTGTTCCACGCCCGATTGAATCAAAAACGTAAACATCGTCGTTTGTAATTCCAAGCTTTTTAAAAAGTTCTGCAAGTGCAAATGCGCCCTGTCCGCTCACTCCGCCTTCGCCAAGTTCTTCGCCGTCTGTAAAGAACATGCGTATGTTTGTTGTTTTTCCGTTTAAGGCTTTTTCGTTAACATTTACGGCAAAATCGGCAAGTGCAAAGTCTGCTGAACTGTTGTCGTTTGCGCCGGGGCTACCTGGAACAATGTCGTAATGAGCAATAAGGGTTTTTATCTTGAATTGCGGATTATAGGAAGTTGAAGGAAAATTTACGTAGATGTGTTTTCTGCCGGCAAGAGAAATTACAGAAGTCTGCACACCACGAGCAAGCAGGTAGTTTCTTAAAAAAGAAAGCCTGTCTGTTTGTGGTGCAAGATATTCTTCAAATTCCTTTGAAAGCGTTACCATTTTTAGCCGTTAAGCGAAGAAAGCGGGAGCGGGTTCGGGCTCGTAGTTGCGTTGTCGAGTTTAGAAAACTCTTCGAGCAGTTCTTTCTGTCTTGCAGAAAGTCTTGAAGGAACCTGAACTAAAATCTTTATGTAAAGATCGCCCTTTCTGGTTGAATTTAAAACCGGAACGCCTTCGTTTTTAATGCGTAAAAGCTTTCCGTTTTGAGTTCCGGCCGGGAGTTTAAATTCAATCTTTTTTCCGTCGAGTGTCGTAATAAAGATTGTTTCGCCGAGAGCTGCCTGTGCCATTGTAACCGGGACAGCGCAGTAAAGATCCTGTCCGCTTCTTTCAAAGTAAGAATGACTTTCTACATGGAGAACTACAATTAAGTCTCCTGAAGGTCCGCCGTTAGATCCGGCATCGCCTTCGCCATGTATTGCAATGCGCTTTCCGTCATCAACTCCGGCTGGAATCGTAAGGGTTACACGCTTTGACTTTTCCTGAACGCCTGAACCGCGACAGCCTGAACATGGTTTGTCTATAACTGTTCCTGAACCATGACACGCTGAACATGTCTGCTGAACAGCAAAAAATCCTGCCTGTCTTCTTACCTGACCGCTTCCGCCACAGACAGTACATGTCTTACGGCTTCCGCCTTTTGCAGCCCCGGAACCACCGCAGTCCGGACACTTTTCGTTATGCGAAAATTTTATTTCTGCCTTTGTGCCGTAAACAGCATCTTTAAAGGAAATATTAAGGTCGTATCTTAAGCTCTGGCCCTGAGAAGGTGCATTTGGATTGCGGCTTCTTGAAGAAGACCTTCCGCCACCGAAAATTCCTTCAAAAATGTCGCCAAAGCCTCCGCCCATTCCTCCAAAAAGATCTGAAAAATCGTGGAAGGCATGACTGCCAGAAAATCCGCCTGCGCCACCACCAAAGCCTGCGCTTCCGTCTAAGCCTGCAAAACCGTACTGATCATAAATCGGACGTTTCTGGTCATCAGAAAGAACTTCGTAAGCTTCTGTTGCTTCCTTGAATTTTTCTTCTGCTTCCTTGTCGCCCGGATTTCTGTCAGGATGATATTTTATGGCAAGTTTTCTGTATGCCTTTTTTATTTCATCAGCTGAGGCACCTTTTTGTACGCCTAATACTTCGTAATAATCACGTTTTGCAGCCATTTTATTCTATTCACTCCTACATTCAAAAAGAGGGCTGTCCTAAGATCCGGCACCATTTTTACCATGCAGGGATTTTAGACCTTGCACGGTTTTACAAAACGGCACTTTTTTTGCTTATCAGACAGCCCTTTTACAATATTTTTTTATTTGTCGTCGTGAACTTCGTAGTCTACGTCGTCAGCAGTTCCCTTGTCAAAACCACTCTTAGAAGAGTCGTTCTGCTGTCCTGCATCGCTGCCTGCATCTGCTGAACCATTTGGCTGAGCACCAGCGGCACCTGCAGCATTCTGCTGTTTGTAAACTTCTTCGGCAATCTTATAAGAAGCCTGTTTTAAGCTTTCTGTCTTTGCCTTGATTTCGTCTGTGTTACCAGATTCAACTGCTTTCTTAAGTTCTGCAACTGCGTCTTCAACCTTCTGTCTGTCACCGCCAGAAACCTTGTCTCCAAGATCCTTCAAGCTCTTTTCTGTAGCATAGATAAGGCTGTCAGCTTCGTTTTTAACATCGATTGCTTCGCGCTGCTTTTTGTCTTCGTCTGCATGAGCTTCTGCATCTTTTACCATGCGCTCAATTTCTTCCTTGC
>CAVEBK010000078.1:0-7899 GCA_963613915.1 uncultured Collinsella sp. | reverse complement strand
AGGCTGCGACATCCTGTCGCGACAAGAAATGCACGGCATTTCTTGCGGAATTACAGCCCCCACGCAGTCCTTACCTGCGCAAGGGATAGGAAGGCTGCGACCTCCTGTCGCGACAAGAAATGCACGGCATTTCTTGCGGAGCTACGAAATCCAGCGCCATCCGTGGCGCCATTTAGTTCTGTAAAAAAATGATACCGTAGCCCTGGATAGCCCGGTCTGCCACCTGTGGCAGATGCGCCCTTAATTCTTAAAAAATGCAGTTAAATTGATTTTTGAACGCCACAGACAAAAAGCTGCAAAAACTACGGAAAAAGCCAGCCAGTAAACAGACAGAAAATTAAAATGGCAAAGGGAGAAAATCAAAACAGGAATGATTACTTCTGCCAGAATAAAAAAGCCAGAAAGCAGACATTTAGGAGAACGCTCTGTCATATAACTATAACAGTCCAGCAAGTCCCTTTCTACTGCAAAAAGCATTAACAAAAATAAAACCGGAAGAATAAAAAGCATGAACACGGAAGAACGGGCATTATTTGTAAAAAGTTCAAACGGAAGATAAACGCTATAAAAAGGAAGCATAAAATACAAAAAGTTTTCTATTTTAAAGCGGCTGCTATCCTTTGACCAAAGACAGAACAGCAGAAAAAACAAAAATGGAATTAAAACAAAAAAACAGAACTGCAGAAGTAAAAAAATACCAAAGTTCTGCTTCTGGTAAACCGGAATAAAAATACAGAATTCAAAAATCGCGCTGATGAGGGCTCCAGAAAGGCAGCCGGTTAAGACAACGAAAAAACGGTCTTTTAAATATTGAAATCCGAAAGATTTACAGTCAGAAAATGCATAAAAAAAGCTTACAAGTGGAAAAAGCAGGAATAAAAACAAATACATAAATAAAAAATATCAAAAAAAATGGGCTGATTCAATGATTTTCTGCCGATAAGGGGGGATTCATTCACTAGACAGGGGATTTTATTTTTGATAGTATGTTGAGACTTATTAAAAATAGGTGTTTTGTAAACACTAGGAGGAACGTTGGCAGACGTAAAAGGTTTAAGAATCAACGAACAGATTCGCGTTCGTGAAGTTCGTTTAATTGATGGTGAAGGTGAAAAGAGCGAAGTTAAAATTATCTCCACTCGTGATGCACTGGAATTAGCAAAAGAGAGAAATCTCGACCTTGTTGAAGTGTCCCCAAACGCAAATCCGCCGGTTTGCAAAATTCTTAACTTTGGTAAGTATCGGTACGAGCAGGAAAAAAGGCTCCGTGATTCCCGCAAGAACCAGAAAGCCCTTAAGAATAAGGAAATCCGCATGCAGCCAAAAATTGGTGCGGGCGACTTAGATACTAAGGCAAAGCATATTCAGGAGTTCCTTGATGAAGGTGATAAAGTAAAGGTTACGATCCGCTTCCGTGGTCGTGAACTTGCACACACCGAACTTGGATTTGATGTCCTGAAAGAAGTAGAAAAAAGACTTCGTGAAGGTTCGTACGCAATTGAAAAGGCACCAGCAATGGAAGGCCGTTTTATGTCGATGACCTTAAATTCGAAAGTCAAGTAAAGGAATGAGGTAAAGAAAATGCCTAAGATGAAGACAAAGAAAGCTTCAGCTAAGAGATTCTCTCTTACTGGAACTGGCAAAGTAAAGTACAAGAAAATGAATCTTCGTCATATTTTGACAAAGAAATCATCAAAACGTAAGATGCACCTGCGTGCTTCTGGAATTCTTTCTGAAGATTCAGCAGCAAGAATCCGCAAACAGCAGCTTCCATACGGCTAACAGCCACTAACTTAGGAGAATAAAATGTCTAGAGCAATAGATGGTACAAAACGCAATAATCGCCGTGCAAAAATCCTTAAGCTCGCTAGTGGCTTTACAGGACGTCGCGGAACAAACTACAAGGCAGCAAAAGACGCTGTAGTAAAGGCTCTTCGCCACGCATACGTTGACCGCCGTGACCGCAAGGGCGACTTCCGCCAGTTGTGGATTGCACGTATTAACGCAGCAGTTCGTGATGAAGGTCTTTCTTACTCACGCTTTATCGACGGTCTTAACAAGGCTGGTGTTACATTGAACCGCAAGGCTCTTTCTAACATGGCTATTGAAGATCCAGCAGCTTTCAAGGCTGTAGTTGAAGTAGCTAAAAAAGCCCTCAACAAATAATTTTACGGAGACGTAAAAAGAATGATTTCACTCGATCAGGTTTTGGTTCTGGAAGAAAAAGTTGAAAATGCTGTTTCTAAAATTGAACAGCTGACTGCAGAAAATGCTGCTTTGCGTAGAAAATGCGCAGAGCTCACAAACGCACTTTCGGCAAAAACGGAGCAATTTTCTAATTTTCAGTCAGACCAGGGCAAGATCGAGGAAGGAATCTTAAAGGCACTGGAACGGTTAAATGCTGTTGAAAATGCAGTTCATTCTGCTGCACAAATGGCAGAAAAAGTTCCAGCTGCTTCTCCTGTTTCTAATGTTCAAAAAACAGTACAACCGGCACAGACAATGCAGCAGTCTGTTCAAGTATCACAGGTTGTACAGCCAGCACAGACAGCAGTAAAACCTGCAACTCAGGAAACTTTTGATACTGCAATTCCTGTAAATTCAACTGCAGAACAAAAAAAATCACAGACAGACACACAGGCACAACAGACAATTCAACCGGCATTTGATATTTTTTAGTAATAAAGGATATTTTGTATGGGCAAATTGCAGATAAATATGCTTGGAACGTCTTTTTCCATTAAAGCAAGCGAAGACGACGAATATCTTAGTAAACTTTCCGGTTATTACACAAAACTTGTTGAAGAAATTCAAAAAAGCGGAATGTTAAAAAGCAGTCTGGATATTTCTATTTTAGCCGGAATAATGCTCTGCGATGAACTCTACAAAGAAAAAGCAAAAAACGCAGTTTCTTCTCCGGCAAAAATCCAGGACACAAAAGAAAGCGAAAAAGCACAGATTTTAACGCAGAAAATGATAGCTCAGCTCGATTCAGTTTTAAAAAAGAAGGATTAATAAAATGTATTCTTTTTATATCTGGATAGATGCAGATTCCTGCCCTCTTCCCGTAAAAAATTACGTAATCGACATGGCAAAAGCAAAAAAAATGAATGTTAATTTTGTTGCAAACCATGAAATTTCAATTCCCAAAAATGATCCGCATTTTGCAATGCATGTTTGTGAAAAAATCAGCGGAGCTGCTGACGATTATATTTTTAACAAAGCAGGACAGAACGATTTAGTAATAACGCGTGACATTCCGTTTGCACAAAGACTCGTAGAAAAAAAAATCTTTGTAATGAACGACAGGGGAACCGTTTTTACAAAAGAAAATATTAAAGAAAGGTTAGCCGAAAGAAACTTTAACTTAAACCTTGCACTTATAGGACTGACAGAAAGCACAAAAAGCCGTTACGGACAGAAAGAACTAAAAAAATTTGCCGATACCTTTGAACGCCACACAAGCCAGCTGATTGTAAACGAAACATTCAGCATGAATCGTTCTGAAAAGCAGAATTAAAGTTCGTTTTCGACGATTTCCCATTCACAGTTGATTGCACTGATTCTGTCTGTTATCTGTAAGAATGCTGTTACAATTTCCGGGTCAAACTGAGTTCCGCTGAGTTTTTCAATTTCCTTAAAAGCATCGTTTAATGGCCAGGCAACTTTGTACACACGCTTGTGGCTTAAGGCATCAAAAACGTCGGCAAGTGCAACTATTCTTGCTGCAAGAGGAATTTCTTCACCTTTTAATGGTGTTGAATCAGGAATCGGTTCTCCCGGTTCATAATGTGAATAGTCAAATTTTCCAGGGTATCCGTGTTCACTTCCGTCCCACCATTCGTGGTGTCTTAAGGCAACGTCTCTGCACATTTCTTCGAGTGAAGATTCTGCATCGCTAAAAAGAAGTGCGCCAACGCAGGTGTGTCCCTTCATTACCGAACGTTCAGCGTCATTGAGGCGCGGAGTTGTCTTTTTTAAGATTAAGTCTGAAATTGCAATTTTTCCAAAATCGTGACATTTTGCAGCAATTTTTAAATTATCGCGGAATTTCTGCTGTTCCATAAACGGAATATTTTTACTTGCAGCCCAGCGGTCATAAATTTCAATTGAAAAAGAAGAAACGCGTTCTACATGCGGGGAAGTTTCTTTAGGGTCGCGGTATTGAGCCATTCTCTGCATGCGCTTTATCATTTTTCCTGTTAACTGAGCGTGTTCAAGCGCCTGAGCTGCACTGGAAGCAAAATGCGTAAGATAAAGCTGAGAGTCAGAATCAAAACCAATTACCTGGTCTTCTTCATTCTGGGCATTTATAATCTGCAGGACACCTAAAATGTTTCCGCTTGCAATTTTTAACGGAGTACAAAACATTGAAGTTGTTCTGTAACCTGTATTTAAGTCGGTTGATTTATTAAAAGAAAAAGTGAGATCTGGAGAAAGGTTATAGGCATCGTCAATTACAACATTTTTGCCTGAAACAACGCAGTAACCTGCAATGGATTTATCAGAAATAGGAAAGCAGGCAGAAATATAAGGCAGTTTTGAACCAGCCGGCAGTTTTTTTAACTGAGTGTCGTTCTGTGCATATTTAATGCGAAGATTATTTTCCTCTACTACATAAATTGAACCGGCATCCGCATGAACAATTCTGCGGGCTTCTGTTAAAATGCGTTCAAGAAGAACATCTAAATCCTGAATTTCGTTTAATTTTTTTTCAAGCTCAATAAGCCACTGAAGTTTCTGTTCTTTTGTACTTGAATCCATCCGTTTTTTCCCCTAGGTTCAATATTATCATATCACATTAAAATCTTCCATATTCGCCATTGAAGTTCCAGTTTTTATACAATTTTTTATTTCGCTTGCCATTAACAAAAGATTTCCGTAGACTAAAAACCGTGTATTCTTTAACAAAGACAGAAAAAGATTTATTATCTCTTTTAAATTCACTTTCCCCGCTTACAAAGAGCCAGATAATAGAAGAAACCTGCAAAAATAAAGAATTCTCTTTTTCCGCACGACAAATTGAAAGCGCAATCGAAGGCTGCGTTGCAAAAGGTTTTGTAACGCAAGCAGACAGCGCTCTTTTAAAAATCACGGAAGAAGGAAAAAAGCAGATTTAGTACAAATCGTTGTATTGGCGTGCAATCCGCTCCCAGCTGTAAAGGCTTTTTCCAAGTTCGCCCATTTCGCGTGCGATTTTCTGGCACAGGGACTTGCTGTCATGATGTACCTGGTTCAACATCCTGTCATTATGCGGTTTCAAATCAAATTCGGAATGACAGGTTTCTGATTCTGACGTGCTGAGTTTTTTCATTAAATCCTGCAAATCTTCCGCATTTTTCCAGTAAAGGCATTTTTCTTCAGTTGTGGCACGGTTGTAGACGCAGTCAAAGGCTAAAATCGGAAGAGAAAGATTCATCGCCTCGACTAAACTTGGATTTGTTCCGCCGGCGCTGTGGCCGTGAATGTAAATACGCGCATTTGAGCGAAGAAAGTTTACTGTATGAGGCTCATAAATCGGGTCTAAAAGGTGAATATTTTTGAACGCGCTGTATTTTTCTTTTAGAGAACGGCCGTAGTCTGACTTTTGCCAGTTGCCCACAAGCACGAGCGGTTCATCCGGCATTTTAGAGAACGCTTCTAATATAACGTGGATATTATTTTCCGGCTCAATCCGGCAGACTGTGACAGAATAAGCCTCACGGCAGAACGGATATTTTTCGTAAAGAGAATCGTCCTGAACACGAGAGACCTGGTCGCCGCCGTAAGCAATAAGCTCAACACGCTTGTTTTTTACGATTTTTGAATATTCGCGCTTTACGTAGTCGGTGATTCCTTTGTTGTCGCCGATTACGATGTCTGAATATTTTACCGCCATTTTTTCGCTGAACTTTAAAAGTTTTTTTGCGTACCACTGCCACTTGTCGCGCCGCCATTCAAGGCCGTCAATGTTTGTAATGATTTTGCCTTTAAAGATTTTTCTTATGTATGGCAAAAACATACAGCCGGAAACTCCGAGCACAAGCATAATGTCCGCTTTTTGAGCGGCGGCAATCTTCATTGAGTTAAAATCGTAAAAAATTGAATCCCTGCCGTTTGCATCCATCGAAAGATAAACAAGATCTGCGCCTTTGTATGTTTTTAGCCGGATTTCGTATTTTTTTGCCGAGCAGAAAACCGTGTATTCAACGTTCGGCGGAGTAAAATCGAGCAGATTGTCTACAAGAGATTCAAAACCGCCGTAGCAGGCAGGAACTCCGACCGTGCCGATTATAAAAACACGAAGTTTTTGAGTAGATGAGAGCGGGATTTTTTGTGAAATATTTTTATTCATGGAAAACTCCTATTTTTGCGTTAGGGATTGGTGCGACATCCTGTCGCGCCAAGAAATGCTTGTGCATTTCTTGCAGTTTTATGAAATTAGCGCCCTCCTTGGCACCACAATAAACACTTGGGAACACGCAAAGCCCGACGGCTTTAGCCGGAACGCCATTTTCATTGACAAGCACATTACATTTACATATATTTAAATTACAAACACATTTTTTTATTATTGGAGGCACATTATGGCAAACACACTGGTACAGATTAGGGTTGACGAAGATTTGAAAAACGAGGCGACAAGCATTTTTGAGCAGCTCGGGCTTGATCTGCCGACGGCGTTCAGAATTTTTCTTAAGAAATCCGTTGAGGAGCGTGGAATTCCGTTTAGTATGAGGGTAAATTCCGAAAAGAAGTCTCTTAAACAGGCAGGCAGCATTCTTAAAAAAGCGAATAAAGAAGCTAAAAAGAACAAAATTCAAAATATTTCGCTTGATGAGATTAATGCGGAAATTCGCGCGTACAGGAAGGGGGAGTAAAATATGAAAATTTTCTGCGTTGTTGACACAAATGTTATAGTTTCGGCATTGCTCAAAAGGACTTCCACACCAGGAAAAGTCGTTCAGCATATTTTGGCAGGCATTACGGTTCCTGTTTTTAGTAAAGAAATTCTTTCTGAATACAAAGAAGTTTTGTCCAGAAAAAAATTTAACTTCTCCTCTAAAGTAATTGAGGATGTTATCAAAATGATTATAAAAAACGGCATTGAGCTTTCGGGCATTCAAACAGAAGAAAAACCGTCTGACCCAAAAGATGTGATTTTTTATGAAGTTACAATGGATTCCAGACAAACAGAAGAAACTTTTCTTGTAACCGGCAATATCAAGGATTTTCCGATAAAGCCTTTTGTTGTTACTCCAAAAGAAATGATGGAGATTATAGAGCGCAAAAATCATTAAAAACATAATCCTTAACATTTATTTTTTTTATTTCCTCAAGAAGGAAGTTCAAACGAGTCCAAGTAATTGCATAGTCCTCATCATCTACGTTGTCAACGAAAGTGTGAGTTGTGCAAGCCCATATTTTATTAGTTAAATTTGCAATTATTAAGTTAGTTTTTATCATCTCTTCAAAAACTGAATCATCTTTATAATGACAATTATCTATTGATTGACTAGAAATAAAACCTGATTCTATTTCACTTGCACCATAAAGATGAAATGAGGTATCAAAATTTCGTACAATCTGATATTTTGAACGCAAAACTTTTAATTGTTCTTCTGTAACGAGATTATTTCCATGAGGAATAGCAAAACTATACATTAGTACCCCCCCCCTTAAAAAAGTTGAAAGAAAATGATAAGTTTCCCAGCTAAATTTGTCATAAACAGATTTGTCAAAAACTCCATCCTTGTAATAATCTAAATAAAGAAGCATTGTGTGATTTTTTCCATGATAACCAATCGAATGTCCCTTAGATTGTGCTGTTGTCATAAAATCATTAATCTCGCCACCTTTACAAAACCACGTTGCATGCAAGTCATATCTGTCAAAATAAGAAAGAGCTTCTGACCATGT
>CAVEBK010000077.1:0-8150 GCA_963613915.1 uncultured Collinsella sp. | reverse complement strand
CTTCTACGTGTAACATCACGCCTATGATAGGTTCTAAATTCTTTTAATTCAATATTCGCCATTGATGACACTTCCTCTTGCATATTATCGGCAAGAAAAAATACTAATATCAATATATTTCATAATAATGTCGATATAATATGAAATGGACCTATCATTAATTACTAAATGTTTTTTTATCAGAGAAGAAAAAAATCGATTCTCAGGCCAAGTTCTAATAAATGGTGAAATTAAAGCATGCTATATTGCATCTTCTAGTCATTTAAATCAGTTAATATCATTATACAATAGGGAAGCACTTTTAATAATAAATCAGTTGAATATTTTGAAAGCCTTGCAAACGCCTTAAAAGCGCGCGACTGCACTCTTGAAATTTGTGCTTCCTGGCACGCTGAATATTTAACATTTGATGTATATTGCGAAAAACTTTTAGCATTAAAAGAAATCGACAATATAAAAATAAAATGCGAAAAGGTTAATACAGGAAACAATACAGAAGAAATTGAAAAACTAAAAACATTTTGCGAAGAAAACGAAATCAATTATTTAATCGATGTAGACACTACATTTTCAAGAACGGCCGTAAACGCCCGCAGATGCGGAATATTAAAATCATATTCAAAAAAAGACCACGCCAGATTTGAACTTTATAAAGACGACGGCACGACAGAAACCGTAATGAGCCAAAACGAACTTATTACAGGTCAGATTGAAAGCGCAGTAGACCAGATAACGTATTTAAGAGAGGGATTTTTAACAAAAGACTGGTACTGCACGCGCGACATAGATTTTGTTTACATTGCGATTGATTATCATATGGGAATAGTAGACGGTGCCTGCAAAGGTAAAGAATTGTTATCTGATTTTCATATAAGAACACAGCCACATAAATGTGATTTTCCCAGTTGTAATTTTTGCGGGCGAATGAGCGTAGCAAAGGATAAAGAAACTCTGTTAAACTTCCTGGAAGAAGAAGGAATAACTTTAACCGATACAGACACCGACACCACCACAGAATAAAAGAGCACGGCGAAAGCCGTGTTTTTTTATGTATACATAAAAGACAATAGGATGTATTATAAAAAACAGAGAGACTCAAAATGTCATTAGCAGTAAAAATAATATTACTTGTCTGTGTTTTAATTTCGTTCTTTCTGAACCTGGTACAGATTATAAACAATAAAAAGAACGGCAGAAAAAACAGTATTCTGCTTTTAGTTGCCGAAGGCTTATTTTTTGTAAATATTGTTTTATACATAATTCTTTTGGTTATTTAAGGGTGAATAAATGGACACAGAAACAAAAACAAGGGCACCCAGAAGCCGTGAACGCGGCAAGGGCAAAAACAACAAGGGCACAACGCGCGTCGTGTTTCAGGTAAGCTGCCAGCCAGAAGAAAGAGAAAAAATTAAAGAACTTGCCTTAAAATCAGGCAAAACAACAAGCCAGTTCCTGGTAGACCTGGCTTTAACTAACAATTAAAAAACATTAAAAAGGCGGCTCAAAAACCGTCTTTTTTTTATGCAAAAGTGTGACATAAAATGTGACATTTTTTAGCGGTTTTTAACATATTTTTGAATAGTAAAAAATAATTAAAAATAACAATAAATAACAGTTGCTAAAATCTAATTTTAAATGTTATAAAGAATTACATCATATTTTTTCATATTTTTTGTTATTCCTTGTTATTTAGACTATTCATTTGTATAGGGCTTCTAAGCAGAGGGTCGCGAGCTTAAAATCATTCAGGCTCTTGTGTTGCTTTTAGATGCTGCCAGTAATTTTTGTCTTCCTGGCCTGTTCTCCAGAAACTTATTTTGTCTATTCCGTTTTCTGCATACATTTTTGTCCTGAATAGCAGGGAAATTTCGTCGTCGTAGAAGGCTGTTATTTTCAATTTTTTTTCTATATTGAACGATGGAACACCAAAACTGTCTCTTTTATGTTCTTTTATTTTATTTTCTTCAATTATTTTTTGTATTGAATTATATGAATACGCTTTTCCGCCTGTTTTATCGTCTCTCCAGGTGCGTCCGTAAAAAGAAAGCCCCATTATCAGTTTTTCCTGAGGAATCTGACTTTTTGCATAGTCTGTAATTTTTTTGCACCAGTCTGTACCTGCAATCGGGCCAGGTTCACTTGTTGACCAGTGCTGATCGTAAGCCATTATTACAATTCTGTCGGCAATCTGTGCAAGGTTTGAATAATTGTAAGCGTCTTTTGAAAGTGTTTTTATTCTTGCAGGAATTGCAATTGAAAGGGTTTTTCCATTCAGTCTGGATTTTAAGATTTTAAGGAATTCAATGTAGTTATCGGCGTCCTGTGCAGATACTAATTCCCAGTCAATCTGAAGCCCGTCGTAGGTTTCTGCTGCCCTTACTAAATCTTCGATAATTTTATCGCGCAAAGGAAGGGAAGGCGAAAGCAAAAGATGTGTCTGCGAGCGTGAATCGCACGAACTTACAAGGTGAATTTTTGCATTTGTATTTGAAAAATATTTTTCTTTTGGAGGAATTTGTGGCACTTTGCTGAATGTTGTAATTGCCTCTGCAAAATATCCAATATCTGTTATTGGCAGGAGCGGGGAATATTCTTTTTCACAGCCGTTAAAAACATAGCCCCAGATTTCATTAAATTCTATGACAGAAAGATCGTTTAATCTGGAATTAAAATCTCCGTCTGAAGGAGTTTTATTTGAAGCACAGGAGAATAACAGAAAAATCGGTAGAAAAAGAATAAGGAAAATGTTTTTCATATGTACAGGATTGAATTTTGTTTTGAATTTTTTTTTGATAAAGGCAAAAAAAAACTGGGGCAAAACCCCAGTTTTTACAGGTTAGAAAAAACTAACTTATTTAGCTTCTACTTTTACAGCGTAGATACGTGTACCAGAAGCTTTGATTGTGTAAGCACCTGCTGTAGCTGCATCGAATACGAGTTCTGATGTTGCATCTTTTCCGAGGTTGTCAACTGTTGAAAGAAGAGTTCCGTCTGGAGCAAAGATACCGAATACGCGAGCTGGTGTTGCATCACCGTTACCAGAGATTGTCAAAGTAACTGTTGATGGAGCTTTTACTACAACTTCGAAAGCTGCCTGGAAAACATCTTTGATGTTGTCTTTTGTTGTTGCAGCTTTGTTCTGTAAGTAAATAGCTGTTCCAAGATCTTCTGTCTTGAATTTTGCTTTTCCTGCAACTGCAGCAAATTCTGCGCCGAGTGGGTTAGCAACTGGATCGAGAACGAAACGATCGTCGATTACTGTATCATCTGTACCAATATCTGAAAGAGGAATTGATTTCCATGACCATACTGAAGCAGAGCCTGTAGCTGCTGTTGCTGCTGGAGCAGCTGCTGATGATGATTCAGCAGCTCCTGATGTTGATCCACAAGATGCGAGCATTGCAATTGCTGCGATTGTTGCGATAGCTGTTGTTACTTTTGTAACTAATTTCATTTTTATATCTCCTCCTTAATTGAGATTAAATATAGTCTAATATTGTCTCTTCAATTTTTACTGTCTTTATTTTGTAAATTTACGATATTTTAAACATTTTCTGAATAATCTATAAATTTTATGTGCGCAAGGGATAGGCAAAAAGAAATTACCTCCCTGTAATTTCTTTTTGGTAAGAAGCGTCGGATAAACCGCCGCTTCTTACGGACTAAAAACATCAATTTACATACGCGCATCCATGCGCTCTTTAAAAAAGTCTATGCGCAAGGGATAGTAATGGGCGCGTAGCGAGTGCACAGCACCGGAGGCGCGTAAGACGCCGTAGCCATGAATAGCCCGGTCTGCCGCCTGCGGCAGATGCGCCCTTCAAAAAAAACTATTTATGCGTAAAACCTGGAACAATCGGGGCGGAAAAACGTTTTTTTAACTGTGCAAAAAACTCTTCTGCTGTTTTGTCGTCTACTGCCTCTGGCGGTTCGTGATACTTTACGAGGTTTGAAGGAATTTCGTCCAGAAAACGGCTTGTCTGACATTCTACCGTGGACTGCATGTGACGCCTTTTCTGACACGAAGAAATATAAAGTTTGTCGCGTGCCCGCGTTATTGCAACGTAAAAAAGCCTTCGTTCTTCTTCGACTGCTGCATCTCCGCCTTCGTCAACTGCCCGTCCGTGCGGAATTAAGCCTTCTTCACAGCCAACGATAAAAACAACTGGAAATTCCAGCCCTTTGGAAGCGTGAATTGTCATTAAATTGACCTTTCCCTTGTCGTCATCGTCGTCCATGTCGTCGCGGGAAAGCAGTGTAATTCTGTTCAGGTAATTGTAAAGAGTCGGATCTGAAGTTTCAGGATTGTTTTCCCACATTTCGATTGAATTGATTAAGGATTCAATATTAAAAAACTTAAATCGTGCTGCTTTTTCTGATTTTGGATTTTCTGCAATTAAATAGTCAAAATAATGAATGTCTTCTACCATTTTGCGCACTTTTTTGGAAAGTCCGTGTCCGCCGAGCATGTTTTTGCCGGAATCGATTATTTCGATAAAACTTTTGAGGGAATCTTTTGTTCCTTCTGAAAAATCCAGTCCGTCGCCACTGTCGTATTTATCCGGCAGGTTCTGCATAAAAAGGTCGGCTTCGTCATCCGGAACTTCCAGAAGCGAAACTATTGCGTCGTAGAGAGAACAGCTTAGGTTTTTTGCAATCTGATTTAATTTTTCGATTGTTGCACGGCCTATTCCGCGGCGGGGAGCGTTTATTATTCTTAAAAGATTTACGTCGTCGTCGTGGTTGGAAATTACGCGCAGATACGAAATTATGTCTTTTATTTCCTTGCGCTGGAAGAATGAAGTTCCTCCGCTCATTGTATAGGGAATGTTTTCCTGCAAAAATGCTTCTTCGATTGCGCGGGACTGTGTGTTTGCCCTCATAAGGACACAGAAATCGTCGTATTTGCGCTTTTCTTCTACGCAGATTGATTGAATTGTTTCTATTACAAAGTCTGCTTCTGCCGTTTCGTTGTCGGGAGAATAAACTTCAATCGGTTTGCCTTCACCGTTGCCTGACCAAAGCTGCTTGTCCTTGCGGTTTGTGTTGTGTTTTATTACGCCGTTTGCAGCGGCAAGAATTGTTCCCGTTGAACGGTAATTCTGTTCAAGGCGGATTTCCTTTACTTCCGGAAAATCTTTTTCAAAGTTGATTATGTTCTGATAGTCTGCTCCACGCCACGAATAAATGCTCTGGTCGTCGTCGCCAACAACTGCAACGTTTTTGTCTGCAAGAAGGTGCATCATTTCGTACTGCTGGTGGCTTGTGTCCTGGAACTCGTCAACCATAATGTATCTGAATCTCTGTCTGTAGCCGGCTAGAATTTCCGGGAATTCCTTAAAAAGCCTGATCGGAAGAACGATTAAGTCGTCAAAATCAACTGCATTGTAGAGTTTTAAGCCTTCCTGGTAGCCTTCGTAGAGCTGGCGGTACATTTCGTTTTCTGCATTCCACTGTTTGCGGCCGGTTTTTATGTCGGAAATAAGGATTCCGATTTTGTAAATGTCGAGTGCTTCCGGTGAATAGTGAAGTTCGCGCCCTGTTTCTTTTATGAGTGCGTTGCGGTCAGTTTCGTCGTAGATGGAAAAATTTTCGCGCCAGCCGAGTTTTGCAATGTCCTGCCTTAAAACCTTTACACCAAAAGCATGAAACGTAGAAATTGTCAGAAGCGGAAGTTTTTTGCCGGTAAGTTCTTTAATGCGTTCAACCATTTCCTTTGCAGCCTTGTTTGTAAACGTTAAGGCCAGAATCTGGCTTTGCGGAACTCCGCAGTCGAGCATGTGGGCAATTCTGAATGTAATAACGCGGGTTTTTCCTGAACCGGCTCCGGCAATAATTAAAATCGGGCCTTCAATCGTCATAACAGCTTCGTACTGTTCCGGGTTCAGTTCATTTTTTAAATCTGATAAGTCTGCAGCCATAGGGCTAAAAATAATAGTGTTTTTTTAGATTTTTGTCATAAAAAGAAAGGTGTTTTTTTTAAGGAAGGAGGGCGGACAACCGCACTGCGCGCCCACTACGTTGGTCGCTACCCGCCGTGCGGGGGACACCCCCGCAACGCCCCCGGGCAGCTATGCTTCGAAGGCGGTTTACAATCTTCTATTCTTCTTCAGAAACAGGGTTGTTCCAGAAGTCGTAGCCGATTGAGTAGATTCTCTTTCCTGAGAAGTAATCTGCTGTAAGTTTTACGATAATTCCATTCAATAACAAAAGTGAAATAATGTTTGGAATTGCCATAAGTCCGTTTACTATATCTGCAATTGTCCATACTGCGCTTACTGTCATGTACGGGCCTACAAAAACTGCAAGAATGTAGAGCCAGCGGTAAACTTTTACAGGTGTCATTCTTCCTTTTGAAAGATATTCAATACAGCGTTCTGAGTAGTAGTCCCAGCCGAGGATTGTCGTAAATGCAAAGAGAACGAGACAGAGCATTAAAACAAACGAGATTATTACGCTTGGAATGCGTGGAAGCAATGTCTGGAATGCTGCGCTTGTAATTTCAAAACCGTGGAGGTTCAGTTCTGGTCTCCACTGACCGGAAATTACAATTACAAGACCTGTTACAGTACAGATAACGATTGTGTCAAAGAAGGTACCAGTCATAGAGATAATTCCCTGCTGAACTGCGTAGTCAACCTTTGCTGCAGAAGCTGCAATCGGGGCTGAACCAAGACCTGCTTCGTTAGAGAAAATTCCGCGTGCAATACCTTTCTGCATTGCAACAATCATTGCACCAACTGCACCGCCTGCAACTGCCTTAAATCCAAATGCACCCTGAATAATTTCTTCAAATGCCGTAGTAACTTTTGCAATATTGCATCCTACTGCAAGTGCACCAAAAACAACGTAAATTACTGCCATTGCAGGAACTACAACGCTGGCAACTGTTGAAATTCTCTTTACACCGCCGATTACAACGAGTGCAACAAAAATCGCAAGGATAATGGAAGCAACAACAACAACAACTGAATATGTTCCGATTCCAGGGATTGTTACTGTAGAAAGTGCGGTTCCGCCTGCGGCAATTTTAGCAAAAGATTCAACTGCTGTAGAAATTGAATTTACCTGGCTGAATGTTCCGATTCCAAACAAACCTACCATTGTTCCAAAGATTGCAAAAAGAACTGCAAGGAATTTTCCGAATTTCGGGAATTTTGCACCAACGCCTTTTTCACATGTGTAGAACGGGCCGCCAAGAATGTGTCCGTCTTCTTTCTGTTCGCGGAAGTGAATTGCAAGCAGACATTCTGAATATTTTGTTGCCATTCCGACGAGGGCTGCAAACCACATCCAGAAAAGTGCACCTGGTCCGCCGAGTGCTATTGCTGTTGCAACGCCTACGATGTTACCGGTTCCGATTGTAGCAGAAAGGGCAGTGCACAATGATTTGAACGAAGAAAGTTCTCCGCCTTCCTTTTTGTCAGATTTGCGGAAAATTGATTTAATCGCAAATTTGAGCTGAGAGAACTGAACGCCTCTCAATCTGATTGTTAAAAAGATGCCTGTTGCAAGGATAAGTATGATGAGAGGAAGTCCCCATACAAATCCATCAATTGCATCTAAAACAGAATTGATTTTTGTGAACACCGATGAAGTCATAGTGTTCTCCTTAAGGTGAGTTTTTCTGCATGAATTGATTCTGTGTGCAGAAAAAAAATAGAGCCTGCCTTTTTGGCAAGCTCTCTAGAGTGGAACAGTTAGAATAACTCTGTCCTTTATGCCTGAGATATCGGTTCTTATAACCTTAACCCTTCGGCGCCCTGTGCAGGGACTCTCCAGAGAGATGGCTTTGGTACAACGCACCAGCCTTCATAAAATAGAATAGCGTTCTGCAAAATTTTATACAACCTTAATTTCGAGTTTTAAATAAATAGCTGAATGTCGAGATTATTTTCTGAAAAATGTCAAATAGCCGTAGGAGAGAAAAGTGCTGGAAATGACCGCCACGGATGGCGGATATAGACGGGGGGCTGTCCAAAAAGAATGGATAGCCCCTAATTTTTTTAAAGACAAGCAAATTTCTCTGTGATAAAATTTAAATATGAGCAGAGGCGTAAGTAATAAAATCACATACAAGCCATACAACCAGAACGAGCAGTGGCTGCTGCCGCCGAGTCTGGATGAGCTTGTACCACAGAATCATTTCG
>CAVEBK010000076.1:0-8362 GCA_963613915.1 uncultured Collinsella sp. | reverse complement strand
TGCGACAAGCGCAAAGTGCGTTTGTGTCAGAACCTCGACTACGGCTATTTGACACTTTTTTAATAAACATTCTATCTATTTTTTAAAAATTCAAAATTCGCCTAAATAAAAAAAAACACACACATATGTTTTTTATTTTTTTAATGGAGTTTTGTATGAAAAAAAGTAAATTTTATCTGCTGGTATTTTTAACTGTTTTTTTATTTTTATCTGCTTCCTGCAATAATTCGTGTTCTGTTCAATCTATCGGGAACGAAAATGCAGCTGCTTCTGTAAAAGTTTTAAGCTGGAATCTGCAGACTTTTTTTGATTCAAATTTTGACGGAATTGAATATTCTGAATATGCAAATTCTTCCAGCGGCTGGTCAAAGGAAAAATACGACCAGCGTTTAGAACGCCTTGCAACCGTTGTAAAAGAATGTTCTCCAGACATTTTTGTTATGCAGGAACTGGAAAATCAGGATCAGCTTTACGACATTTTTAACCGGCTGTGTTCAAATTTCAATCTTTCTAAAAATTATAATTACGGCTGTTTTGCAAAAGAAAAGGGTTCTGCAATTGGAATCGGTATTTTAAGCCGTTTTCCTCTTGTTCAGCCCAGACTTCATTCTTTGGATATTCGTTCAGAAAAAGAAAAAATGCCTTCAGTCCGGCCTTTGCTGAAAGTTACCGTAATGGTAAAGGAAAAACCTCTTCTTTTAATGGCAGGGCACTGGAAAAGTAAAAGCGGGGGCGCAGAAAAAAGTGAAGTGTGGAGAAATTATCAGGAAAGTGTTCTTGCTCAAAGTTTTTTTTATGCAGAAGAAAATAAAATGCCAGCCATTGCCTGTGGAGACTTTAACCGCGACATAAGCGAATTTTTAAAAATTACACCCATGCAGAAAAATACAAATATTCAGCTGCGCGGAAGCCAGAGTGCAGATGTTTATTCTCCGTGGTTTACAGAAGAAGAAAAACTTTATGAACCCGGCTCTTATTTTTACCGCAATAACTGGGAGCGAATCGACCATTTTTTTGCAGGGAAATATTCAAAAATTTCAGACTTTAAAGTTGAAAATAATTCAAAATGGGCAAACGAAGATGGCTCTCCGTGCAGATTTTTCTTAAAAAACGGAAGCGGATATTCAGATCACTTTCCTGTAAGCTGCACTGTAAGCTGGTAAAAGGCTGTAAAAGTGAGCATAAAGTGTGTGGCTGCAGCAAATAGTGGGGAAGTGACCATTTTTTAAGTAAGATTTTTGATTTTCTTTTATAAGAAATACGATTTTTTTATTAAAAACCTTTAAAATCTTATAAAATTTATTGAATAAATACAAATAATGCTTATTTGAATTTATTCAGACGCGTGTACCCATATTACTTTTAGAAGAAATTATAAAAATAATTATAAGATATGCTAAATAGTGCCTTTTAAACCAAAACGACAACAGAAAAATGCAAGAAAATTAAATGGTTATATTTCATACTCTTTTTATAAAAAGTGCTGAAAAAATGTGCAAGATTTTTTAGTGCTTGACCGCACATCCTCCCCTTAGCTGGGCGGTCGATACTCCTTAAAGAACCGGTTCTGCAGTTTTCTCCGTTTTGCAGGACCGGTTTTCCTTTTTCTGTGGCTGTTTAATATCTTTTTTGCTAATATCAGTTCTGTGAATTTTTTTGTATATTTTATTAAAAGACAATTTTTAAGACAGCTCTTAGCAGTTTTTATTCTCTTTTTGTTTGCTCAATCCTATTCATTTTCGCAGCCGCCGGAGCAAATTCAATTAGAGCCTTCAATTTTACTCGGTCTGGAACAAAACAATTCATTTTCAGACAAAAATCTTACTTCAACAGACATTATTTCTCTTGCGCTTGAGTATTCACTTTGTCCTTTACAGAGCGAAGAAGGCGGACAGTGCTTAAAAATCTACTACTCCCTCGAAAATTCTGCAAAAGAACAGCTGGCTTTACTTCCTCAAATGGAAGCAGCCGACAGACTTTTGCATTTTATTCATTCTTCAATCTTAAAAAAATATCGCGAAGGCTGCACAAGACTGAACGAAACTCTTTTGACCGGAAATTACAATTGCGTTACAGCCTCTGTCCTTTATTTTGCTCTTGCGCGTTCGCTCGGGCTTGCGGTTTGCGGACAGGAAACTTCTGTTCATGCATTCTGTACGGTTTTAATCGACGGACAGAAAATCGACGTAGAAACAACAAATCCTTATGGTTTTAATCCGGGGGTAAAAAAAGTTGTTGAACAAAGCGAAAATTCCAGAAAATATACGGTTATTCCAAAAAAATATTATTCTAACCGGCGAGAGATAAGTGACAGGGCAATGGCAACCTTAACCGGAAAAAACGTTGCCAGCGATTTAAACGACAAAAGTGACTACGAAACTGCAATCCCACTGGAAGTCAGCCGCCTGGAGTTCTTAAAGCTTACAGACGACAGCGAACTAAAGACAGCAAAAGCCGATCTCGACACTCTTACCTGCAATTACGCACTTGAACTGAGCAAAAACTGCAGGGAAGAAAGTGCCCTTTCTTTTATGGAACAGGTTTGCCAGAAATACGGAGAAAGTCAGAACCTTCAGAAAATGTACGACAACATTGCATACAATATGGCTGCAAATCTTTTAAATAACTGTCAGGAAAGCATTGCGCGCCAGTCTTTTGAGCAGCACCGCAAAAATATCAGCCCTTCAATGCAGACAAAAATCGACACCATGATTACAAAACAGGTTCTGCATAATCACGAAATAACTGTCCACAACCAGATTACGCCGATGTTTAATAACGGCGAGTACAAAAAGGTCAAGGAAATCCTCACGGAAGCTCTCCTGAAAAATCCTTCAAGTTCACTTTTAAAAAAGGATCTGCAGATTGTAAACAGGGCACTTTCGCTTTAGGTTCTGGACGGCATTCAGCTTCCCGCGTCCGGCTACTCTGGCTTCGCTATCCGCTCATTGCCCGCAGTCTGAAGCCTGCAGGCAACTAAAGGCCGGCGTATCCGGCGTAGGATTAAAACAAAAAATAAACAGTTAAGTTTTCGCGCCCATAAAAAAACGCCCGTGGCTTTCGCCACGGGCGTTCCGTCTTAAGAGAATAGTTTATAAAAACTATGCTTTGTTAAGTCTTGCTTCCAGATCGTCGAGGATTGCAACGAGTTCTTTTGGAAGATGTTTTCCGAATTTCGGATAGTGGTTTTCACGAATATCCTTAACTTCTTTTTTCCATCCTTCAACGTCAACTTTTGTAATCTCTGGAAGAGTTTTCTTGTAGTAGTCTGCAAGACCGTCTGTGTTGATTGCGCCTTCTTTTGGCATGTAACCGATTGGTGTGTCAACATAGTTGTCTTTTCCGTCGCAGCGGTCAAAGATCCATTCAAGAACGCGGCTGTTGTCGCCGTATCCTGGCCACATGAATCCGCCTGGAAGATCTGCGTTGTTTTCGTCCTTGCGGAACCAGTTAACGTAGAAAATCTTTGGAAGAAGGTTCTTGTCTTTTGCAGCGTTACCAACGTCGATCCAGTGCTGGAAGTAGTCGCCCATGTTGTATCCGCAGAATGGAATGATTGCGAACGGGTCACGGCGGATTTTTCCAACTTCATCAGCGTTGATTGTAGAAGCAGCTGTGATTTCTGAACCTACGATAGATCCGAGGAATACACCGTGTTCCCAAGAGCGGCTCTGGTGAACAAGTGGAATTGTTGATGGACGGCGTCCACCGAACAGGATTGCGCTGATTGGTACACCTTCTGGAGATTCCCAGTCAGAAGCGATACATGGACACTGCTGTGCAGGAGCTGTAAAGCGTGCATTCGGGTGAGCCATTTCTTCGCCCTTTGGTGCCTTATCTTTTGGAAGAGCGTCGCGTGTGTTGCCTTTCCAGTCAACGAGTTTGCCCTTAGCCGGGTAACCGATTCCTTCCCACCAAACGTCTCCGTCTTCTGTAAGAGCGCAGTTTGTAAAGATTGTGTTCTTTGAAGCTGCTTCGAGAGCGTTTTTGTTAGACTGAGCAGATGTTCCTGGAGCAACTCCGAAGAATCCTGCTTCCGGGTTGATGGCATAAAGACGACCGTCTTTGCCGAATTTCATCCATGCAATATCATCTCCGACTGTTTCAACTTTCCAGCCAGGGATTGTAGGAATAAGCATTGCGAGGTTTGTTTTTCCACAGGCTGATGGGAAAGCACCTGTAACGTATTTAACTTCGCCCTTAGGGTTTGTAAGCTTAAGGATGAGCATGTGTTCTGCAAGCCAGCCTTCTTCGCGTGCAATTACAGAAGCGATGCGCAATGCAAAGCATTTCTTTCCAAGAAGAGCGTTTCCGCCGTATCCGGAACCGAAAGACCATACGAGATGTTCTTCAGGGAACTGAGAAATGTATTTCTTTTCAACTGGAGCACAAGCCCATACACCGTTGTCTTTTTCGCCGTTGTTGAGTGGCTTACCAACTGAGTGGAGACATGGAACAAAGTTGTCGTCGAGGTATGGCCATACTTTTTCGCCTGCGCGGGTCATAATGTCCATGTTCAATACAACGTATTCTGAGTCTGTAAGTTCAATACCGTATTTAGCGATTGGTGAACCAAGTGGTCCCATGCAGAACGGAATAACGTACATTGTGCGTCCGTGCATACAACCCTTGTAGAGACCTTTCATTGTAGCCTTGAGTTCTTCAGGGTCGATCCAGTTGTTTGTCGGACCTGCATCTTCCTGTTTTTTAGAAGCAATGAAAGTTCTTTTTTCAACACGAGCAACGTCAGAAGGATCTGAACGGAAAAGGTAGCTGTGTGGTTTTTTAGCCAATGGAGTAGCAAGACCAGCATCTACGCAAACTTTTACGAGACGGTCATACTCTGCTGCAGAACCGTCGCATACAACAACCTGGTCTGGTTCGCACATTTTAACGCATTCTTCAATCCAAGCTTTGATCTTGGCATTTTTAATGTCATTAACTGTCATTTCTTAGAATCTCCTTATATAGAAATCTAGTTTGCACTGATTATATTATTTTTGACATTCGTATTCAATGACACTTTTTGTTATTTTGTCGCGAAAAATTTTTCATGCAAGGCAGAATCTGCTTCTGTAAAATTCCTTAATTGAATCTGCCATAAACTCAATGTCGTCTGTTCCTGCTGTTTCGTAAGGAGAATGCATTGCCCACTGCGCAAGTCCAATGTCTACGCAGGGAATTGAAACCTGTGTCTGGCTTATATTGCCGAGTGTCGAACCTCCTGCAATGTTTGAATTATTCGTAAAGACCTGGAACGGAACGCCTGCACGGTTGCACACGTCCTTAAAAAAGCCTGCGCTTATGGAATCTGAAGTATATTTTTGAGCCGCATTGAATTTTATTACGACTCCGCCGTTAATTTTAGGGCGGTTTACAGGATCTGCAAGGTTT
Organism: uncultured Collinsella sp.; assembly: GCA_963613915.1. Taxonomy (GTDB): domain Bacteria; phylum Spirochaetota; class Spirochaetia; order Treponematales; family Treponemataceae; genus Treponema_D. The sequence goes on along the minus strand of CAVEBK010000076.1, from coordinate 2,968 downwards.
GCGTAATTCGGGTGAACTGCGTGCGCATTGTCTGCACTGACCATAAAACTCTTTGCAAGACGAATCTTGTAGTCTTCTGAATCTGAACCAAGGGCAGAATTTATTCTTTCAAGGGTGTCGCCTAAAAAGGTTGAAGCTGCTCCCTGCCGGCTCTGGCTTCCGACTTCTTCGTTATCAAAAACGCAGTAAACCTTTATGCTGCTTTCATCGCAGTCGTCATCCTTGCATGATTGCAGAAATCCTTCGAGGGTGGAATAAGCGCATTCAAGGTCGTCGAGCTTTGTTGACGAAATAAATTCATCTTCTGCGCCCCAGAAGCATGGCTCGCAGCGGTTATATAAAAAAAGATCAAAGGAGAGAATTTCTTTTTCGCTTACCTTTGCTTTTTGTGCGATTATTTTTAATAATTTTGTGTTTTCGTTTAAGCTTAAAACCGGGCGAACTTCGTTTTGAACGTCGATTTTGTGACCGTCGTTTGCTTCGCGGTTCATGTGGATTGCAAGGTTTGGAATCATCAATAAATTGCGGTCTACGTCAACTAAGATCTGTTTTAAGCCTTTGTCAGTTTTTACGATTACCCGTCCTGCGACAGAAAGCGGGCGGTCAAACCACGGAGCAATCAGCATTCCGCCGTATTTTTCAACATTCAGTACAACGCAGCCGCTGGCAGAAATTTCCGGGCTTTCCTTGATTTTAAAAGAAGGAGAGTCCGAATGGCTTGCGCAGATCATAAAAGGTGAATTTTCTTTATTTTCCGGGACTGTAAAAGCAATTACGGAAGATGAATTTCTTGTTACAAAATATTTTTTTCCTTTTGTAAGATTCCATTTCTGGGATTCAGAAAGTTCAAGAAAACCGTTTTCTGTTAATTTATTGCAGATGTTTTTTACGGCATGAAAGCACGAAGGTGAATTTTTTATAAAGTCCAGCATATTCCGGGCGAGTTCTTTGTTTTTGTTCATAAAACAATCATAGTGAAAATTTATGTTTGGTTTCAACGCTCAGGGCTGTATAGTAAGATTTTTGATTTTGCTCTAAACTGTCTTACGAGGTGATTTTTAATGAAAGTTGCAATATTTTTTGGTTCAAAATCTGACAAAGATACAATGAAAAAAGCTGCCGATGTTTTAAAAGAATTTGGCATTGAATATAAAGCATATATTCTGTCTGCACACAGAGCAGGCGAACTTCTGCACAAAACAGTAAAGCAGGTTGAAGATGACGGCTGTGAAGTTATAATTGCCGGCGCTGGTCTTGCAGCAGCTCTTCCTGGAGTAATTGCCGGTGCTACAACCCTGCCTGTAATCGGAGTTCCGCTTGAATGTGTAAATCCTGGAGTTTCTAACGGACTTGGCGGAATGGATGCACTTCTTTCTATTGTACAGATGCCGCCACAGATTCCTGTTGCTACTGTTGGAATTAATTCAAGTAAGAATGCTGCTTACCTTGCAGCAGAAATTCTTTCGATAAAATATCCTGAATTAAAGGAAAAACTTACAGCGTTCCGTAAAAAGCTTGCAGACGATGCAGCAGCAACTGGTCTTGATGTTGCTTTATAATGACACGAGACAAAAAAATTATTATACTTTACGCAAAAATATAGCCCGTGGTGGAGCAGCGGCTTTAGCCGGTCCGAAGGACTGAGGGTTACCGAACTGCGCAGGCACGGACGAGACAAATAATTGCGCTCCAAAAAATTGAGGAAAAATTATGGCAACAATCGATTACAAAGATTCTGGTGTTGACGTTGAAGAAGGTTACAACGCTGTAAATGAATATAAGGTTCATGCAAAACGCACCCGCATTCCCGGTCTTTTGACAGATCTCGGCAGTTTTAACGGAATGTTTGAAATTCCTGCCGGATTAAAGCAGCCGGTTGCTGTTTCAGGAACTGACGGTGTTGGAACAAAACTCGACATTGCTTTTCAGTTAAAAAAATATGACACTGTCGGAATTGACTGTGTTGCAATGAGCGTAAACGATATTCTGTGTTCTGGCGTTAAGACTTCGTTCTTTCTGGACTATGTTGCATGCGGAAAACTCGATGCTCACGTTGCAGGAGAACTTGTAAAAGGCGTTGCTGACGGTTGTGTTGATGCAGGCTGTGCCCTTTTAGGCGGCGAAACTGCTGAAATGCCAGGTTTCTACGATGAAGGAAAATACGACCTTGCTGGTTTTGGCGTTGGTTTTGGCGAAAAAGAAAACATGATTACCGGCGACAAAATTGAAGCTGGAGATGTTTTAATCGGTCTTTCTTCTACCGGCTGCCACTCAAACGGATATTCGCTTGTCCGCAAACTTGTAAAGGATTTTAACGAAGACTTTAACGGAAAACCAATCGGCGAAACTCTGCTTACTCCAACCCGCATTTATGTCCGCCCGGTTATGGACGCACTCGAAGCTTTTGGAAGCGCAATCCACGGAATGGTTCACATTACCGGCGGTGGATTTTACGAAAATGTTCCAAGAATGTACAAAAAAGGTGCAAATCTCGTAAGCGTAATTAAAAAGGACAGCTGGGAAAAGCCTGCAATTTTTGATGAACTTATCCGTCGTGGTGCTGACGCAGAAGGAATGTGGGGCACTTACAACATGGGAATTGGTCTTGTTCTTGCAGTTAAAAAGGAAGAAGCAGATAAAATAGTTGAACACTTTAATAAGAATGCTGCAAAGTTTGCAACAGATGTTCACAAAAAGCTCGGAATCCCGGACATGAAGGCATACAGAATCGGTTACGTAAAAGCAGCTGACCATGACCTCGGAAGCGAGTTAAAAGGCTCTCACGAAGCTACAATCTTAGAATAGTTGTGACTTAAAAAGAGTTTTTAGAAAGGCTCTATTTAAGTTTTAAGTTTTTTAATAAATGAACAAATGTTGAATTTGGTTCATAGAAAATGTCAAATAGCCGTAGGAGAGGTTCTGACACAAACGCACTTTGCGCTTGTCGCAACCGTGCGGCTTGCTGGCA
>CAVEBK010000075.1:0-8550 GCA_963613915.1 uncultured Collinsella sp. | reverse complement strand
ATTTGTGTCTATGTATGTTGTCTGTAAAAAATGTAAATTAAATGCGACCTGTAAAAATTCCAGCTTCAAAACAATCCATCCAATATTCGTTTTCTTATATTTTACCATAAGAAAAGCAAATCACACATTTTTTAATTGACTGAATATTGTTTTTTTTAATACGGGTCGCCTGCCTGACATTTCGTTTGCTACGGAGGGGTGCTTCGCGCCTTCGGACTACGAGTTCAACCGCCGTAACAAACGTCTGTGACAGTCTATAAAGCACAGCCTCTAAAATCGCTGAGGGTTTTGTATCCCTTTCTTGCCATAAATTCTTTTAAGCCTTTTACGATTTCTGTCATTGCCAATGGATTACCGAATGTGGCTGTTCCTACTTCTACTGCTGCGGCTCCTGCCATAATAAATTCTACGGCGTCCTGCCAGCTCGAAATTCCGCCTAAGCCTACAACAGGGATTCTTTCCTGTTCTGGAAGTTTGTTCATTGCAAGGCAAAGGTCGTAAACCATTCTTAATGCAATCGGCTTTACTGCAGGGCCTGAAAATCCTGCACGGATATTTTCAAAATATGGGCGGCCGGTTTCTATGTTGATTGCTGTTGCCTGGAATGTATTTACCAGACTGATTGCATCTGCTCCGGCTTCTTTTACTGCCATTGCAACTCCGATTAAATCAGGTGCATTCGGGCTAAGTTTTACCATTAAAGGTTTTGCTGTTGCCTGGCGTACTGCCTTTACAACTGTTCCTGCTGCCGTGCAGTCCATTCCAAATGCCATTCCGCCGGCCTTTACGTTCGGGCAGCTGATGTTTAATTCAATCATTGGAACATCTGTTTTTTCGAGCAGTTCTGCTCCCTTTACATAAGTTTCCAGAGATTTTCCGCTCAAATTAACAATTGTTTTTGCCTTAAAGTTTTTCATTTGAGGCAGTTCATTTTCGATAAAATGCTGGATTCCTGGGTTTTCAAGACCAATTGAATTTATGAGTCCCATCGGAGTTTCTACAAGGCGGATTCCTGCGTTACCAGGCTGACCGTCGAGTGTAAGTCCTTTTGAACAGATTCCTCCAAGACCGTCTACGTCTAAAATGCTTGAATATTCGCTTCCGTATCCAAAAGTTCCGCTGGCTGCAAAAACAGGATTTTCAAACTTTACTCCGGCAATCGTTACGCTCAAATCAGGAGTTTCGTCGTTTGCCAATGGTGAACGGCGTTCCATTTTTGGTGAAGTTACAGGTGAATCTATGCGTGTAAAATCCAGGATTTTTGAATCAAAAACCGGGCCGTCTTTACAGCAGCGTTTGTTGCCTTCTTTTGTTTTTATCGTACAGCCAAGGCAGGCTCCAACTCCGCACGCCATGCGGTTTTCCATGCTGAGCCAGCATTTTACTCCGGCTTCTTCGCAGAGTTTTTGAACACAGGCAAGCATTGGTGTCGGTCCGCAGGCATAAACTACATCGTAGTCTTTTATGTTCTGTGAATTTACTGCCGCAGTCACCATGCCTTTTATTCCGACAGAACCGTCGTCGGTTGTAACTGTAAGTTTTTCCGGGAAAATATAATCAAGTCCGTAAGAACCGCTCTTAAATGCAGCTACAAAATCGTAGGATTTTTTTGGCAAAGTTACTGCAAAGCCTGCAACCGGGGCAACTCCGACGCCACCTCCAATGCACAGAACTTTTTTGCCTTCTTCCGGCTGCGGCCAGCTGTTGCCGAGTGGTCCGATAAGTTCAATTCCGTCGCCGCTTTCTAATGTAACAAGTTCTTTTGTGCCCTTGCCTTTTAGGAGAATTAAAAATTCAACATTAATGTTTGTATCAGAAATTCTTTTTGAATTATAAACGCTGATTGGACGTCCTAGCAAAAGTCCTGAACGAACCGAACGCAGCATGTAAAATTGTCCTGGAAGAGGCTGTTCTACCTTTGTTCCGTTTTTGCCTTCGATGCTTACTTTTAAATACCAGACACTTCCAAATGGAACTGCAGACTGTACAACTGAACAGCCGCTGACTTTGCCTTTTGCAAAAAGTGGAAGCACTTCTCCTGAACAATTTTTTAATTCTGACATATTACGTTTCTCCCGTTAAAAAAATTAAAGCGCAAGTGATTGCAGCCGCGCCGCAGGCGTTCCGAAGGAATGGAGCGCGCAAGACGCGGAACGGCGGAAAGCACGGTTGTGGCTGGCAAAAACTTTTTTTGACAGCCGCAATGCGCCCATAAAAAATTAAAAATTACAGACCAAGTTCTTTTTTGGCATTAAGAAGGTCAAGTTTTGAAGCAAGACATGCTTTTGAAGCTGCATCTGCAATTTCTTTTAAGCAGAGACTGCCGCTTTCGATTTTATCTGCAAGTTCCGGGGATTTTTTCCATGCACAAAGGATTCCACGGCTTGAATTAACTGTACCGCCGGCCTTATCAAGTAAAGTTGCAGCAATTCGTGCAGCGCCGCCCTGAGCTCCGTAGCCTGGGATTAAAAAGAAAATTTCCGGATATGCGTCGCGCAAAAGTCTTGCATCGCTTTCTTCTGTGCAGCCGACAACGGCTCCAACTGGTGAACATGTCTGTCCGTTGTAAAGTTCTGCAAATTCGCCGGCAATTCTCTTTAATTCTGAACCTGTGCGGTCAAGTACGCGTCCGCCGGATTTTAATTCCTGCTGTTCAATGTCTACCATTCCCGGGTTTGAAGTTCTGAGCAGAACGAAAATTCCTTTTGAACCTGTTGCAACTTTTGACTCTACTGTGTGTGGAGCGCAATATTCTGTAAAAGGTTTTAAGGTGTCAAACCCCATATACGGATTTACTGTAATGATGTCTGTTTCAAATTCGCCTGAAAAATGTGCACGCGCATAAGCCTTTGCTGTGTCTGCAATGTCTCCGCGTTTAATGTCGCTTATTGCGATAAATCCTGCATCGTGAACTGCTTTTATTGTTTCTGCGTAAACCTTTAATCCTTCGAGGCCCATTGCTTCGTAATAGGCAATTTGAATTTTAAAACAGCATGCTGATTTTTCTGCTGCAACACGTTTGATAATTTCTTTATTGTAAGCAAGAACTGCTTCTGCCGGTGAACCAAAAACCTTTAATACAGGAGCAGGAATATAAGAAGGATCTGTATCGAGTCCGACACACAATGGACCGTTTGCGCTGGCTGCTTCCTGCAAAATCTGCATATTATGAATCATAAAAACCTCACATAAAACTCAAGCTGTTCCACAACAAGGCAAAAAACAGCCGTTTGTTTAATAGTTTATAAAAGAACTTTGCTGTTAAAACACAACATTGCCAAAGATTTTATCAAATTTCAAAGATGATTTCAAAAAAATAGCTTTATTTTTTAACAGGTCGAATGTCGAGTTTTCAATAAAAACATATCAAATAGCCTCTCGTCGAGAACCTTTATAAAGAAAATGACGTCCGTGGCGGCATTTACAAAAAAACTTCTGCCTACTAAAAACTATTATTTTTCTCTGTTATAATTATTTTATGGCTAAAACTTTTGACGACAAAAAAATCATTTATACCATGGACCGTGTCAGTCGTGCCTATGGTACAAAAGTAGTTCTTAAGGATATTTCTATTTCCTATTACTACGGTGCAAAAATCGGTGTTATCGGCGAAAACGGTGCCGGTAAGTCTTCGCTTTTTAAAATTTTCGCTGGAATCGACAAAGATTACACTGGCGAAACTCAACTTTTGCCGGGTTATTCTATGGGTTATCTTGAACAGGAGCCTTATCTTGAACCTGGAAAAACTGTCTTAGAAGTTGTTAAAGAAGGCGTAAAACCAATTACCGACCTTCTGGCAGAATTTGACAAAGTAAACGAAGCTTTTGGCGACCCGGATGCTGACTTTGACAAACTCTGTGCGCGCCAGGCAGAAATTCAGGAAAAGCTTGATGCTGCCGACGCATGGAACCTTGATACAAACCTTGAACTTGCAATGGACGCCCTGCGTTGTCCTCCGGCAGACCAGATTGTTGACGTACTTTCCGGAGGTGAACGCCGCCGTGTTGCATTGTGCCGTCTGCTCTTACAGAAACCTGATATTCTTCTTCTGGACGAACCTACAAACCATCTCGACGCAGAAACTGTTGCATGGCTTGAACGTCATTTAAAAGATTATCCTGGAACAATCATTGCAATTACCCACGACCGCTACTTCCTCGACAATGTTGCAGGCTGGATTCTGGAAATGGATCGCGGCGAAGGTTATCCATTTAAGGGCAATTATTCTCAGTGGCTCGAAGCTAAAGAAAAACGCCTTGAACTTGAAGAAAAACAGGCAAGCGTACGCCAGAGGGAAATGAAGGAAGAACTTGAGTGGATTCACGCAGGAGCAAAAGGAAGACAGGCAAAGCACAAGGAACACATTACAAAATATGAATCCCTGCTTGCAGAAGAAGCAAAACGTGTTCAGCTTAAAGACAGTCAGATAAGCATTCCTGCAGGTCCTCGTCTTGGTAACGTTGTAATTGATGCAGAAAAACTTACAAAATCTTTTGGCGACAAGCTTCTGTTCGAAAACCTGGATTTCCACATTCCTGCCGGTGCAGTTGTCGGAATCGTTGGTCCAAACGGTGCAGGAAAAACAACTCTCTTTAAAATGATTGCAAGTGCAGCCGGACAGAAAGTTGAATTACCTGACGGAACCCTCGGAACAGAATTGCCGGATTCTGGAAGCATAAAAGTCGGCGAAACTGTAAAACTCGTTTACGTTGATCAGATGCGCTCAAAACTTGATCCTAACAAAACAATTTACGAAACCTTGAGCGACGGCGGTGATCTTGTAAAGCTCGGTGCTGTTGACGAAAAGGGACGTCCGTTAAACGGTGCAGTGCGCGAAATTAACGCACACGCTTATTGTTCATGGTTTAATTTTAATTCTTCAGAACAGAACAAAAAAATCAGCGTTCTTTCCGGTGGAGAAAAGAACCGTCTGAACATGGGTCTTATGTTCAAGGAAGCCGGCAACGTTCTTTTGCTGGACGAACCTACAAACGACCTGGACATTTCTACGACCCGTTCCCTCGAAGAAGCAATCAATGGTTTTGCCGGCGTTGTTCTGGTTGTAAGCCACGACCGCTACTTCCTTGACCGTATTGCAACACACATTCTTGCATTTGAAAACAATTCGGACATTCACTTTTTTGAAGGCAACTGGTCTGAATACGTTGAATGGCGCAGGGCTGTTCTTGGCATTGACGACGACGTTCCTCACAAAACTGTCTACAGAAAATTGACAAGATAACGGCAGAACATTCGCAGACTGTCATTCCGGCCTTCGAGCCGGAATCTCTCTGAAAAAGAGACCCTGAAATTACTTCGGGGTGACAATTGCCAGTTATTCCGGGTCTGTAAACTGTCATTTCAGTTCAGCATGACATTATCTTTACTGCAGCCACGACAATGACATGTCTGCGCCCCACTTTAAATTCATAACAAAATATTGTAACCTTACAAAATCCGGAAGACGCATGTCTTCATATCTTAATTTTTTTGGGAGATTTATATGCCCGACGGGTCGATACCCTTATTAGTTTCACTTTTTGTTTTAATTGCTTTTTCCGCTTTCTTTTCTGCGACGGAAACCGCATTCACCAGTGCAAGCAGAATCAAACTCAAATCGCTTTGTTCCAACGGAAACAAACGCGCCGGCAAGGTTCTTTACCTTTCAGAAAATTCCTACGACAAACTTTTAAGTACAATCTTAATCGGCAACAACATTGTAAACCTTTCTGCCTCAACAATCTGTGCAGTTCTGTTTGCAAAGCTTCTTGTCCATTCACAGATTAATTCTTCTGTTGTTTCTACAGTCGTAATTACACTCGCAGTCCTTATTTTTGGCGAAATTACTCCAAAATACATTGGAAAAGCCTGCGCCGAAAAATTTGCAATGCTCGTCTGTCCGTTAATTTCTGTTCTTATCTTTGTTTTTTATCCGCTGAACTTTTTATTTTCCTGCTGGAAAAAATTCATTGTAAAGCTTTTTAAATTTGATTCAAAAGACGTAATAACAGAAGAAGAGCTTATTACAATCGTAGAAGAAGCCGAGGAAGACGGAACAATCAAAGAGCACGAAAAAGCACTTATCCGTTCGGTAATTGAATTTGACGATCTCGATGCCGACGACATTATTGTTCCACGCGTAAACATCTGTGCCGTTGAACAGAATGCAAGCCTCGAAGAAGTCAAACAGAAATTTGAAAGTTCCGGATTTTCGCGCCTGCCGGTTTACGACAAGGAAATTGACTCAATTACGGGAATAATCCACGAAAAAGATTTTTATAAAATCTACGGAACAGACAAAAAACTTGCAGACATTATTCAAAAACCGTTCTTTTCGACTGGAAAAAACAAAATTTCTAAACTGTTCAAGCAGATGCAGAAAGAAAGAAGCCACATGGCAATCATTATTGACGAATACGGTGGAACAAGCGGGCTTGTAACAATGGAAGATATTCTTGAAGAACTCGTCGGCGAAATTTACGATGAACACGACGACCAGGTTGAATATATAAAACCGTGTGCAGGAAATGCTTTTATTGTTAGCGGAGAAACTCCACTTTACAAATTCTTTAAGTTTTTTGAATTAAAAGAAGATGAATCTGTTGAATCAAATACAGTAAGCGGCTGGATAATCGAAACTCTCGGAGATTTTCCTGAAACCGGCAAAAAAATTGTCTGTCAGGACAAAATTGAATTTGAAGTTTTAACGACAGATAAAAACACAATCCGCAGTATAAAAGTTGTAAAAACGGCTTAGGGGGCGGAGGGGCGCCGCAGGCGTTCAAAAACGGGGGGCGACTTGTTGCCCGAAGTTGCGTAAGCAACCCCGTTTTTGAATGGAGCGCTCCGACGCGGAACCCCGCAGCACCCGACGGCGCAAGTTCAGCTTGCGCCGGAAGCCCCGTAAATAAAAGATGCTGAATCGGGTTCAGCATGACATTTTTATTTTGCCTTTTTTGTAAGTTTTATGCGCAAAAGACAGAGACCAGCAAACACAACGGCAACTGCAATCATTACAGGAATAACAGGAACCGCTGCAGATGAACCTTTGTTTGCAAGGAATTCTTTTAACAGATCCAATGCCTGGTAAACCGTAAAAAATCCAAATCCAGTAAACAAAACAAACGAAATTACTTTAAGGATTCCATCCGGAGCTTTTGTCTTTAAAAGGTAACCGACAAGCATTCCGATAATGTCAGCAGCAAAAAATCCAATTACACAGGCTCCCCAGATAAGAACAGCCTGACTTAAACCGTAGTTTGCACCAAAGGTAACTGCCGTAAGCTGGGTTTTGTCACCAAGTTCTGCAATAAAAAAAGTACAGAAAACAGCCAGAGGAGCAAATTTAATCTTACTGTTTCCGGCTTCTTCTTCGTCATCGTCGTCTGGACCTAAAGTTGTAACTGCAAAATAAATAAAGGCAGCAGCTGCAACGAATTTAACAGCCCACAGAAAAGAATTTAAAATCTGATTAAGCGCACCACCAACAAAAACAGCTGCTCCGTTAAGAATAATAACTGCAGCAAGAGTTCCGAGAATAATATCGCGGATTTTGTACTTGTTTGTCATTCCAACCAGCAAAAGCTGAGTCTTGTCTCCAAATTCTGCAACAAAGTCAGTTACCATAACTGTCAAAAACATTGCTACAAGGTTCTGTTCCATAATGAACTCCTGAAAAAACTGTAAAATTCCTGAGCAAAAAAAATGACCTGCACATCTGTACAGGTCAAAATTATACGACACATGCACAGAAACACCTTTTCTGCACATGAGTCTCGCAAATTAAAGAAAGCCAGGTTAAACCAGTATGTTGACTTTCTACTTAAATCAAGTCTGCTACTCCCTCACGGGTTAAGTTGAATATAACAGAATTACATTTGTTAGGTGAATTTAAAAATTGTTAGTTTAAAGCAACTTCCTTTTATAGTGGGCGCATGTGGCTAAATCCACACCGGGCTATCCGCCGTTCCGCAGAAAATAACTGAGCGCACGGATGCGCAGCACAGATGCTGAAATAAAATTCAGCATGACTGTACAAACATAATATCTACGTCTGTACAGTAAAATAAGAATAAGATATGCTCGTACTGGAAGTGCTTGAACAGGCGGTTATCTCCCAAATTCAAATCAGCTTTTGCTGAAATTTTGTTTTGGGAGGCTATGCATGACGTCAGAACTTGTTATCGTAGTTGCTGCAATTATCAGTTGTATTGCAACAGTAATAGGTACAGTTATTGCATATCTCTCTTACCATAAAGATAAGAAAGAATAAAAAATAGCCGCCCTAAGTTTGACCCACTTGGCGGCTACTTGCTAACGTGGAGATAACCCATGTTCGGGCACTTCCTTTTTTAATGTAGCACATTTTTTTTTCTTCGTCAAAAAAATGCTGCACTATATTATGGGCATCTCTAAAAAATCATTCTTGATGCTTTTTTAGAGATGCCTGCGAGTTTTAATTCGTTAAAATACAACGAATTAAAACATCGCGTTTTTTACTCTTCACCACGCAGGAAGTCCAGAGCCAGCATGTCGGAATTAAAGCCGACG
>CAVEBK010000074.1:0-8812 GCA_963613915.1 uncultured Collinsella sp. | reverse complement strand
AACTTAACCGCAACCCCGAAAAAAACAGGCTTGAGCAGGAAAGAATTTCGCAGAACTGGATAAAAGAACAGGTGGAAACAATAAATTAAATTGTAAAGCTGAAGAACTGACTTTTTTTTAACAAAAAATCAAAATATTTTCCCCTCCGACATTCCATGTCGCTCTTGCGTTTTATACTAAAGAAAAATAGAACGGAGGCAGATTATGGCAGAAAAACAGATTATTATTGACTGCGGAATAAACTGGTTTGAATTTTCAAGAAGTTTTACAGGCCAGCTTGACTACTGCGGAAAAATTGAAAATCATGAAAACTTAAATTTAGAAAATTATCAGAAACTTACTTCAAGCTCTTACTTTTCGCCGGCTTATTACGCGTTTTTGTCTGACTTCATCAACTGTACGCCACGAGTTTATATTTCACCGGAAATTGAAGTTTTGGACAAAGATTCTTTTGATTTTCTTCTTCATATAGGCGCTTTGCTTTGCGCTGTGGAAGCTGGCGATTCCCTTCTGGCAGGTGAACTTTATTTAAGACGTAAAAAATCTTTTGAAAAATTTGCGCGTCTTACTCAGTTTCTGATTTCTCCTTTGTCTGTTGAAATTCTTTTTTCACTTTTGTTTGGAAGATTTTCTGATATAACTGAAAAAGATATTCCTCTTATTTTTGAAGCGGCAAAAAAGAAACTTTCTTTTCACAGTGAATCAGAAACTCTTGAGCTCTCTTTTATCCGTTATTTTAAGGAAAACACAGTTAGTCTTTCGCTTGCAGTTGTTGGAATGAGTCATCACTGCTGGTCACCTTTTTCTGATCTTCTTGACGGTATTACATCAACTTTTCAGACGGAAGATCTGCTTTTGGAGACAGATGCACTAAGATTGGCAAAACACGATTTTTATTCTTCGCTGGAAATTGCAGTCCAGGCAGAACCTTATAATCACGTTGACGAAAACGCTATTGCTGTTATGGCGGAAGATATTGATTCAAAAATTGCAGGAAACACAGGGCTCGTAAAAGCCGGCTATATCCGTGCAACAGCCGCAAAAATTTTACGCTCTGCAAAACCTGAAAAATTTTCGTACGAAGCAGAACTTTTTCGTATCGACTGCCAGAATGTAGTCTTAAAAATCGAAGTGTGAAAATAATACGGGGAGAAATTATGGAAAATGCGGTTATTTGTTTTTTTGTTTTAGCGCTGGCAGTTGCGGAATTCTTAATTGTCTTTTTCTTAAAAAGAAAGGTTAAAAAACTTCTGAAAAGTGAATAAGAAAAACTGTGGTATAATTAGTGATTATGGAACAGAAGCATCAGAATCTTTTTATTTTAAGGTGGAATCCGAATAAATCTTCGTATAAGAAGGCTGTGCATAAGGATGTTGTAGCCCATGCAAAGGTTTACCAATTTCCAAAAGGTTTTAACTGGAGCATCCGCGACTGGAAGAAAGTTTCCTCAGGAGATTTATTCATCATGCAGCAGGTCGGAACGGATAATGATGGAATTGTGATGATTGGAAAAATTAAAGGCAAATGCTACGAGGAGCAAAGCTGGAGAAATGACGGTCCGGTGATTCACTATGCGGATTTGCTTCTTTTTAGCGCGTTTGATGCTGATGAGAAAAATGTTCTTTCAGCGGAGAAATACGAAAAACTTTTTCTTGAAATATGCTGGCATCACGGTTATTCAGGCGAGCTTTTGGAATTTAATCTTGCAAACAGACTTCTTTCTCAAATTGACAGGGATTTGATGGAATGTGGCTTGTGGAATAGATGGAGTTTTTGTGAGCTTGTTAATCCATGGTGGTCAATTGAAGATATTCTGACGGATAAAAAGGAAAAACATGACTTCTGATAAAAAACGCGATGATATCCGCCGCACAACACGCATAATTCAGATTGACGAGCTTCTCCGTGGCGGCTCTTTTGTGGACATGAACGAGCTTGTTTTTAAGTTCGGGGTGAATAAGCGCACAATTGAGCGTGACTTTGAGCGTCTGCGCGACGACATGAACGCCCCTCTTGAATATGACAAGGCAAGCGGAAAGTATCATTACACAGATCCCACGTTTTCCATTCCGAACGTGGTTCTTACAGAAGGGGAACTTTTTACGGTTTCAACTTTAATGCCTCTTTTAGAGCAGTACAAGAATACTCCGCTTGAAAGTTCATTTAAGAATATAATGGCGAAAATCGCTTCGTTTTTGCCGGATACGGTTAGTGTTAATTCTTCTTTTTTGAATACCGACATCAGTTTTATTTCCGATCCGCTTCCAAAAATTGAATCAGAAGTTTTTAACCAGATTTTTAAGGCGATAAAAAGCAGAATTGTACTCCTGTTTGACTATAAAAGCGCCGGAAGCAGGACTTTTAAGAAAAAAACTTTTGACTGCTACCGCGTTGTGTGCCAGAAAGGAAACTGGTATGTGCTGGGATTCGACCACGGCGCAGAAGATTTCAGGGTTTTTGCACTGTCGAGAATAAAAAACATTGTTTGTGCCGGCGAAACTTTTTCCATTCCGGAAGACTTTGACATTCACAGTCACATCGACTTGAATTTTGGAATCTGGAACAATCCCGAGCCGCCAGAAGAATATGAATTCCTCTTTTCCGAAAAAATAGCAAACTACGTCCTTGAGCGAGAATGGCACAAAAATCAGATTGCAGTGCAAAATGGCGACGGCTCAGTTCTCCTGAAATTCAGCTCAAACCAGAAGCAGATGGTTTTTTCGTGGGTAATGGGCTTTGGAGAATCCGTTACGGTAATAAAACCAGAAAGACTGAGGGAAGAAATCAGGGCGGAATGTGAGAAGATGACAGAAAAATACAGATAATAAAGAGTTTGCCAACCTTGCATAAAGTTTTTTATTTTTGCTTTGCGGTGCTTTTTATAAGGTGATATACTCTGAACTTTCTATTTAGTTACGAAAAAAAAATAACAAAGTCTATTTAAAAAGGAATTTTTTATGAATCTGAATCCCCTTCTAAAATCAATTTTTGACTACGATCCGGACGGTCCTAACATTCATCACTTAATGGCTGTTCATGGCTACAGCCGGCTTATTGCGCAGATGGAAAATGTGGACGAGCATACTCTTTTTATAACGGAAGTTGCCGCTTATCTGCATGACATAGGCGTAAAGATAAGCAAGGAAAAATACGGAAACAGCCAGCCTCAGCATCAGGAGGCAGAAGGTCCTGCAATCGCGCGGAAACTCCTTGAACCGCTTTCTCTTTCTGCAGCCGACGTTGAACGGATCTGCTTTATAGTTGGTCACCACCACACATACAAGGCAATCGACGGCCTGGATTTTCAGATTCTTGTTGAGGCGGATTTTATCGTGAACGTAATGGAAGGCTACTGCAAGCGCGAGGCAGTTCCAGCGATGAAAGCGAATGTTTTTAAGACAGCAGGCGGAAAATATCTTTTAGAGCAGATGTTTGAAAAGTCAGCCAGATAAGATAGATTTCAAGTAAAAAATTAACTATAATTTTTTTTGTGAAAAAGTCTTTTGCTGTTTTTTTTCTTTTCTGTCTGTTTTTCTCCCATGTTTGTTTTGCTGTCGAAGGTGTGCACCGCGATTACAGTCATTCTGAAGATTATTCAACCCAGGTTCCGCCTCTTTTACAGGGAATCTGGCAGGGAAAAGACAGGCTTTTGCTTTTTGGCGGAAATAATGCTTCTTTTGCCTGCGTTCTGCGGGTTTTTTATCAGTGGTATGACGACCTCTCTGGCGCAGATGAACAGTATGTACAGATTTCTTCGAGGGATAAAAATAACACTACAGCAGTTCACCCGGAGAATATTTTAATTGAATTTAAAACGATTTACGAAAACAGCTCTAAAAATGCCGGTGCTTTTGAATTAAAAATAAAATATCCTGCATTAAAAGATTACGTTTATATTCCTGTTGCAGTTGTAAACGGTCAGATTTTTTTGAACTTTATGTTAAAAAGCACTTTTGATAACGGCTCTTCTTTTGTGCTTACTGATTATTCTGCTGCCTCTGGAATTACAATTTCTCCTCCTGTTATAAAAAAAGAACTTTTAAGTTTTTTTGTTAATGGAGATTCTTTTTATCCTGTGCGTTACTGGCTTTCTGAAATGGAAGAAAACGATGTCTTGGCAGAATTTATTGATGGAGAAAATCATTTTAAAATGCCGAAATTTATTCAGCTTGCAGGAAATCTTTACACCTGTACGACCGGAAAAAGCCTGAAAATCCGCAATGTAATAAAAAACGAAAATCCTCCTTACGATTTTATAACTGATGAAGACAAAACTATTTACGCTTATTCTGACAGTTACCTTACATTTGTTCCCGGGAGCAGTGATTATTCTCAGTTAAATAAAATCATTAAAGAAAATAATTCAAAACGGCACGAACAATCTCCTTTATTTCCTGTTAAAGAAAGCAATTACCGCTGGAAAGAAATTTCTGATTTAGAAGTTTATAATCCACGCACTTGGAATAAAAGAAATCTGGATATTCATAAATAAAATTTACGGGCGGAGTAAAGAAACAAAAATATCTTATATGCCTTATAGCCCCGGGTGGAGCCCCTTTAGTTGGCACAAGGTGCCAATGAGCGGACAGCGAAGGGCGGAACACGGGATGCGGGAAATGTATTGCGCTTTTGCCTTAATTGTAAAAAATATTTAAAATCATTATAATTTGTAAGATTTTTTTATAAAAAGAGGGCAGATTGTGTACACTCCAGTTAATCCAAAGCCAGATTTTCCAAAACAGGAAGAAGAAATTTTAAGCTTCTGGGAAAAAAACGATATTTTTAAGAAGTCAATCCGTCAGCGCGACAAGGCTGAAGAATTTGTTTTTTTTGACGGTCCTCCGTTTGCTACAGGACTGCCACATTTTGGTCATTTTATTCCATCTACGATAAAAGATATTATTCCACGCTACCAGACAATGAAGGGCAAAAAAGTTGAACGCCGTTTCGGCTGGGACTGCCATGGTCTTCCGGTAGAAAACCTGATTGAAAAAGAACTTGGAATCAACTCCAAGCACGAAATTGAAGCTTATGGCGTTGCTAATTTTAACGATAAATGCCGTGCTTCCGTTTTAAAATATACTTCTGAATGGCGCAAAACCATTACCCGCATGGGACGCTGGGTTGATTTTGACAACGACTACAAGACAATGAATCCTGATTACATGGAATCGATCTGGTGGGTTGCAAAATCTCTCTGGGACAAAGGTCTTATCTATGAAGGAAAATATATTCTTCCTTACTGTCCTCGCTGTGCAACAGTTCTTTCTACTCATGAACTTGCCCAGGGCTACAAAGATGTAAAAGACACTGCTGTTACTGTCCGCTTTAAGATTACAAAAGCTCCTGCAGCTATTGACGACAAAGACATGACAAATGGCAAAACATACTTTATTGCATGGACTACAACTCCGTGGACTTTGCCTTCTAACCTTGGTCTTTGTATGGGACCTGATATTGATTATGTAAAGATTCTGGATAAAGAAAGCGGAGATTTCTATATTTTTGCCGAAGCCCGCCTTTCTGCTTATTACAAGAATCCTGAAGACTACGAAATAATTTATACTCGTAAAGGTAAGGATTTTATCGGTGCGCATTATGAACCGCTTTTCCCTTATTTTGCAAATCTTGCAGATGCTGCAGAATGTGAAAGAATTTCTGAACAGAAATGCAGCGAAGGTGCGTTCAGAATGTTCAATGCTGCCTATGTTTCTACAGAAGACGGTACTGGAATTGTTCATATTGCTCCGGCCTTTGGTGAAGACGATAATCTTGTATTTAAGGGCAGTGGAGTTCCAAATGTTGAACCTATCGACGCTGAATGTAAGTTTACTGCCGAAGTTGCTGATTACCAGGGAAGGTTTGTAAAAGACTGCGATAAAGACATTTGTGACCGCCTTAAGGCAGAAAAGAAACTTATAAAAAAAGAACAGTATGAACACTCTTATCCACACTGCTGGAGATGTGGTTCTCCTTTAATTTACCGTGGAATCGGTTCATGGTTTGTAAAGGTTGCTGACTTTCATGAAAATCTTTTAAAATCAAACAGCCAGATTAAGTGGCAGCCTGCTCACATTAAAGAAGGTCGCTTTGGTAAATGGCTTGCCGGTGCCCGCGACTGGGCTGTAAGCCGTAACCGCTACTGGGGCAACCCGATCCCAATCTGGAGATGTGACAATCCTGACTGCGGACACAAGCTTTGTGTCGGTTCCCGCCAGGAAATAAAAGAACTTTCTGGAATTTACCCGGAAGACCTTCACAAGCAGTTTGTTGATAAAATTACTTTTGCCTGCCCGAAATGTAAGAGCGGCACAATGCACCGCATTCCAGAAGTATTTGACTGCTGGTTTGAATCCGGTTCAATGCCTTATGCTCAGCAGCATTATCCTTTTGAAAATAAAGAATATTTTGAAAAGCACTTTCCTGCTGACTTTATTTCTGAAGGTCTTGACCAGACCCGCGGCTGGTTCTATACACTTACAATTCTTGCAACACATCTGTTTGGACGCCCTGCATTTAAGAACTGCATTGTAAACGGTCTTGTACTTGCAGAAGATGGACGCAAAATGTCTAAGTCTTTGCGTAACTATACAGATCCTGTTGAAGCAATCAATAAGTTTGGTGCAGATGCTCTTCGTCTCTTCCTTACTCATTCTGCTGTTGTTCGTGCTGACGATTTGCGTTATTCAGACAACGGGGTTCGTGATGTCATTAAAAACATCATAATTCCAATCTGGTCCGGTTATAATTTCTTTATCAGTTATTCAAATGTAGAAAATTATCAGGCTACTGGTCATTATTTTGACGACAAAACTCCTTCAAATCCAATGGATCGCTGGATTATTTCTGTTTCCCAGAAGATGATAAAAGAAGTTACCGACGCTCTTGATGATTATGATTTGAGTGCTGCAATTGACCCGATTATCGACTTTATCGACGAAATCAACAACTGGTATATCCGCCGTTCAAGAAAGCGTTTTTCAAGGAATGAAGACCGCAGAGACATGACAGAAGCTTTCGAAACACTTTATCTTGCTTACAGAACTTTCTGTCTTGTTGCTTCTCCGTTTATTCCGTTCCTTGCTGAAGAAATCTGGCAGAACTTAAAACTCGATGGCGACAAAGAATCTGTTCACTTAATGGATTACCCTGTTTATAACGAAAAACTCAGGGATACAGACCTTGAGTTTAAGATGGCAACTGTTCAAAAGGCAGTTTCTATGGGACGTTCTCTGCGCAACCAGTTTAATTTAAAGAACCGTCAGCCTCTTCTTTCTGCTGAACTTGTAACCCGCAATCCTGAAGAAAGAAAAGTTCTTGAGGGCATGGTTGATGCAATTTCTGAAGAACTGAACGTTAAAAAAGTAAATTTCCACGAAAGGGAAGATGAACTTGTTCATTATTCAGCAAAGGCAAACTTCCGTGTTCTTGGAAAGGAACTCGGACCAAAAATGAAGGTTGCAGCTTCTGTTATTGCAGGCCTTAAAAATGAAGAAATTTCTGATATTCTTGCCGGAAAGAATATTGAAATTGATGTAGACGGCACAAAAGTTGAACTTAATGCAGAAAAAATCATTGTTGAGCGTACCGAAAAAGAAGATTTAAAAGTCCTGAATGACGGCACAATTACAATTGGTCTTGAAACAAAGGTTACTGATGAACTTAAAAAAGAAGGTTATGTCCGCGACCTTATCCGTGGAATTCAGTCTATCCGTAAGGAAATCGGCTTAACAGTTCAGGATAAAATCAACCTTTGCGTAAGTGGCGACAGTGAATTAAAATCTGCTTACGAAATGTTTGCATCTCTTATAGCTTCTTCAACATTAACAGCCAGCCAGACATGGGAAGAAAAGCTTGAAAATGGTCAGGTTATTGATGCTGATGACAAAAACTGGAGTGTAAGCATTGCCAAGGCATAACACAACTGTGTGCAGCTTTAAGTTTGTGCTTTTATGCTGCACTGTGTTTTCTTTGTTTTCGCTTTTTTCCTGTAAATCTGTTCAGGAGTTTGAGAGCGTTGAGCCTCTTAATTTGATTGACTCTAACGCTCCGCTTATTGTTTATATTCCTGCAACAGAAAACAGGGAAGTTGTTGAATATTTTCTAAAAGAATTTGCGCAGCTTTCTCAAAAAAATATTCAGACTGTTTCTTCGCGCACAAAAAACATTGCAGTTTCTTCTGACTTTTTAGGAAATTACCAGATTGCTTCAGAAGGAACTTATCCAAAACTTGGAATGAATTTAGCCTTAACTGAAAAAAATGGCTGGAAATCAAAAAAGTCGGATAACACAAACTTTCCTTTTTTAATTTATTCTTCTTCTGAAAATCAAATTGAACTTTCAAGCCCGGATTCTTCTACTGTTTTGATTTCTCAAAAAGTTGAACCGATGCTGCAGCGCTACGAAAGTGCCCAGACAGTTTTACAGGATTCTTCTGCGGAAAAAAAAGAGGAGATGAGCGCAAAGGTTTATGAATATTTGACTGATTCTTCTGCTTCAGAAATTCGTTTTTATGCCCAGAATTCTTCACTTTTTTTTAATAAGGTTGTCGGAAAGGTTTTAAATCTTGGTATAAAAGATGTTTATGGAAGTTTAGCTTCTTCTGCAAATGCAAAAGAAAAATTCGCGCTTACGCTCAATCTTGAACTTTCTAACGAAGCGGTTACAAAGGCTGCCGTAAAACTTTTAAAAGTTGCCCTGTTTCCGATTCCTGCAAAAATAGTGCAGACAGGAAAAGAAACCATAAAAATTACGGAGCTTTCGCTTTCTTATAGTCAGCTTTTGAATTTTATAAAAAAATGAAAAAATTAAA
>CAVEBK010000073.1:0-8932 GCA_963613915.1 uncultured Collinsella sp. | reverse complement strand
AATTGAATGGGGACTGCTGATGCTTGGTTATGATTTCAAGCAGATTGCAAGGCTGGTAAAGGAATAGAAGAAAAAAAATCCTGATTACAAAAATCAAAATTGCGAAAATAAATAAAAAAGGGGCTGTTTTGTGTGGAGTTTTTTTAACTTACAAGACAGCCCCCTGCGCCGCACTACGTTGCGGCGACACCCCTCTCGCCTAGGGGGGTGCCCCCCCTAAAACCCCCGCAGACCTGAGCAATTAGTGCCGGCTATCTCTTTTTTAGGTTTTTGATATTCTGGTATTGCAGTCTTGCGTAAATTTCGTTAGCCCAGACATTGAGTGTGTCTGCATCTGATTTATCAATATTTGAAGGAAGCTTTATTTTTACGGCTGTGTTGTAATTATCTGCAGCAGTTTCATAATCTTTTGCCTTTAGCGCAATTTCTGCTTTTGTAAGGCAGGCTGCCATTTTTTGAACTGTCGGATTATTTGAAAGCTTTGCTTTATCATTGCTGGCATCTTTCGTCTGTTCTGTTGACTGTGAAGAATTTTTTCCGGTTGCTCTTTCTTCAACACCTTTAATAAAGTTTTTCCAGCTTTGTGCAAAACAGGTAGAGGCTGTAATCATAATCAAAATTAATACAAGCTTTGTTTTGTTTGATTTCATAGTAATCTCCAATAAATAAATTTGTTTACAAAGTACCCGTATTATAATCCGTTTCTGGTAAAAATTGAATATCAGATGAAATTCGTATACCTGATATTTTACAAATACTTAAGTCCTTTAATAAAAGTTAAGATTTTACGATTTGATTATTAACAGAGGCGAATTTTAGTTGTATAATTTTCTGAAAATCTAGCCCGGATTGTAGTGGCGTTTGCAAATAGCGGAACCACGAAAAGCCGGAAATAGCTCCAGAATCGAATTTTTTTTATTAAGAGGTAAACGAATGTCTGCTGTTACTAAAAAATCTGACAATGCCTGCAAAGGTACTGCCCGCGCTCCACACCGCTCGCTTTTTTATGCTTCAGGCTACACTGACGAAGAATTGAATCAGCCGCTTGTTGGAATTATCTGTGCTAAAAATGAACTTATTCCAGGTCACATTGAACTTGACCGTATTAGCGAGGCTGTAAAGGCCGGGGTTCGCATGGCTGGCGGAACTCCGATTGAATTTCCTGCAATTGGAGTTTGCGACGGTATTGCAATGGGACAC
This sequence comes from uncultured Collinsella sp., assembly GCA_963613915.1. Classification (GTDB taxonomy): domain Bacteria; phylum Spirochaetota; class Spirochaetia; order Treponematales; family Treponemataceae; genus Treponema_D. The sequence continues at coordinate 7,732 of CAVEBK010000073.1, read as the reverse complement.
GAAGGAATGAAATATTCTCTTGTTACCCGTGAACTTATTGCTGACAGCGTTGAATGCGTTGCTAAGGCTCATCAGTTTGACGCTCTTGTTATGATTCCAAACTGCGACAAGATTGTTCCCGGCATGCTTATGGCTGCTGCCCGCCTTGATCTTCCGACTGTTTTTGTTTCCGGCGGTCCTATGATGCCTGGTCATCTGCCTGGACACGATTCTTCTAATCCTTACAGTGGAAAAAATCTTTCCCTTACAGATATGTTCGAAGCTGTAGGTGGCCTGGCTGTAGGAAAAATCAACGAAGCTCAGCTTGCAGAAATGGAGCACTATGCCTGCCCTGGCTGCGGTGCCTGCTCTGGTATGTTTACTGCAAATTCAATGAACTGTCTTACTGAAGTTCTCGGGCTTGGGCTTCCTGGAAACGGAACTATTCCTGCTGTTACCGGCCGCCGTATTGCTCTTGCAAAGCACGCCGGAATGCAGGTTATGGAAATGTACAAAAAGGGAATTACAGCCCGCTCTATGATGACTGCAGAAAACTTCCGCAATGCTCTTACTGCCGACATGGCTCTTGGCTGTTCAAGCAACACAATGCTCCACGTTCCGGCAATTGCCAACGAAGCTGGCATTACAATTGACCTGCACGAAGTTAATAAAATCTCTGAACGCACTCCAAACCTCTGCCACTTGGCTCCAGCAGGTCACACTTTTATGTGCGAGCTTGACGATGCTGGCGGAGTTCAGGCTGTTCTTGCTGAACTTGCAAAGAAAAACCTTATTAACACTGATTTAATCACTGTAACTGGAAAAACAATTGCAGAAAACATTAAGGGCGTTAAAAACCGCAATCCGGAAATCCTGCGCCCGATCGAAAATCCGTTCAGCGACAACGGAGGAATTGCTATTTTGTTCGGAAACCTTGCTCCGGACGGAACTGTTGTAAAACGCTCTGCATGCGCAAAGGAACTTATGCTCCACACGGGACCTGCACGCGTATTTGACGGCGAAGAAGAAGCAATGGCTGCTGTTCAGAAGTCAGAAATTCATTCCGGTGACGTTGTTGTAATCCGCTACGAAGGACCAAAGGGCGGACCGGGAATGAGGGAAATGCTCGCTGTAACTGCTGCTCTTGCAGGGCAGGGGCTTGATAAAGAAGTTGCCCTTATTACAGACGGCCGCTTTAGTGGTGCAACACGCGGCGCAAGCCTTGGTCACTGCTCGCCTGAAGCTGCCGTTGGAGGTCCGATCGCTCTCGTAAAGGAAGGCGACATGATTACTCTGGACATCAATAATTATAAAATTCATCTTGATGTAAGTGATGAAGAACTTGCAAAGCGCCGTGCAGAATGGAAGGCACCGGAGCCAAAAGTTAAGAGCGGCTATCTTGCCCGCTACGCAAAACTTGTAAGCAGTGCCGACAAAGGCGCAATCTTACAGTAGTAAGCAGAAGATAAAAAAAAGCAGTCTGTTTTCTGACTGCTTTTTTTATGCGTTTAATTTTATTAAACTTCTGCTGACTGTTTTTGTTTTGCAAGGTCGTCAAAAATTGCCTTAAGCTGGTAAACAAAAGAATACAAATCGTTAAAGAGCATTTCGTTTTTAGATGCACATTCTGCAAAAAGTCTTACGCTTTCTTCGTTATTTTCTTCTGTTTTTGCAATGCTTTTTAAGACGCTGTCAATCTGTGTTGTGTTTGATTCAACAAGGTCGTGCACATGTCCTAAGTTTTCTGCATTAAGATTTTTTATGTCTTCAAAACGCTGGAGTGTGTTGGCTGTGTCTTTTGAAAGTTTTTCAAAACTCTTTGAATTATCTTCCGACAGTTCTTCAAGGTTTTTGATTGAAGCTGTAATTGAATCCATGTTGTGTTTTATTTCTTCCGAAGTTTTGCTTGTGTCGTTCGAAAGTTTTTTTACTTCGTTTGCAATTACGCGGAATCCTTTACCTGCAACACCGGCGCGGGCAGCTTCAATTGAAGCATTAAATGACAAAAGGTTTGTCTGCTGCGAAATATTCTGAATATCGTTAATCTGGTTGGAAATTATTTTTGTCTGTGCAATCAGGCTGTTGAATTTTTCTTCGTAGATTTTCTGTTCAGAACTGATTTTATCTACGTTTTCCTGCAGTTTTTTGATTGCAAGTACAATCTCGTCAAGGTTGTGCACGTTCTGGCTTGCTGTTTCCCTTGTTTTTTCGCTCATTGCAGTTGTTTCGTTCTTTAAAAGCGCGAGTGATTCTTCCTGGTCCTTTACAGCCTGTTCCTGACGTCTTCTGTTTTCAACATATCCGCGAAGGAATTCTCCGCCAATGGCATCCTTTGCAAGGTATTTTATGAGTGTTTCTACAAGATCATTTCCGCAGTTTATCAAGTTTATTTCTTTCATGGTCTTCTCCGTTTAGTCTCCGATTGCAAGAACTACGAGAGTCTCGCTGCAGTGTCCTTTTCCGTGCTGTTCTCCGTAGCATGAAAATCCGCAGAACGTCGGGAATGCGTTCCTGTATTTTGAAATAACCTTACTGCTGTATCCGTGCTGTTCAAAGTAGATTGTGCGGAGAATGCAGTTCATCATCAGAACGAATTTCGGTCTTTTTACGCTTTCTACGATTGCCTGGCAGGTTTCGTCGCATTTTTTTTCGATGTTACCGATGTGCATTACTTCAAGCGTTGAATTCGGTACGATTCTTGCGTAGGTCGAAACTGATCTGTCCTTGCCAAAGCCTGCGATTGCAGCAATGTGAATTGCCCCGTTTATGTAGCGGCCGAATGCGTTTTCAATCGCAAGTTCCGGAGCCTTGTATTCGCTTACTCCAAGCTCTTCTGCGTAGACCTGGGCTGCAGGCCTTCCGTTGAGCTTGTAGATTGTCCTTTTTACAGTGTCGGACTCTGTAACGTAGACAACTTTTCCTGTCGGGTCGAACATATCTTCCTGTCGGATGTCGAATCTGCACGGAGTGTTTACAAAGAGCATTACAGCGCCATCTGTTGTGACCTTTCCGTTGCAGCTTATGAACGATTTTGGCTCGTTTCCAGTGTAACCTGCGGTTCCTCCTGCAAGCATAAAGCGGTCATTTTTTATGATTGAATAGAAATTTGAAAGAATCGTCTCTTCCGTGTTGTGGACTGCATTTATGAATGTAAGGGCGAACGCGTGCTGATGAGAGTTCGGGTCGTTTATATTGATTCTGCAGTCGCGGAGAGACTGTTCAATGTCTTCTTTGTATGCGATAGGATACTTGCTTCCTTCTTCAATTAAGACTGAACTTACCTTTGTTGCTGGATCGCGCATTGTTGTCAGGATTATTGAGCCTGTCTTGAATCCGTGAGCGTCGATTTCTCCGGCTGTTGTTGTGCCGATAAGTTCGCTATTAGGAAACTTTTCCTTAAGGACTGCAGAAAGTTTTTCAAAATCGTAGGTGATTGCTGCCATAAATATGACCGCATTGTAAGATGTCAAAGGATTCTTGAGCTGTCTGCACAAATCATCGGCAGCACTCAGCGCGTCAGGAAGACGTGTGGAAACTATTTCTTGTTCCATAAAAACTCCAAAAAAAAGCCTTTAAGGCTAAAAATTGCCGGGAGGCATTATTCTTAAAAAAAGAATGAAAACTAATTTTACAATGCAGAAAAAAAAGTTTCAAAAAAATCTAGTTATTTTGCCTTTTTCATTTTGCATAAAAAAGGCTTTGTCTATGAGCCTTCCTAAAAACAGACTTCAAAAATCTGTCGTGGTAAACTTCATTAAACAAAGCCTTTTATAAATGGCGGAATTCAGATTTACTTAGTTTCCACCTTTGCGAGTGTAGGCTGCAAGACCGCCTGCCATTAATATGTCTGCAGAACGTTTTGCAATGTCGTTTACACATTCAATTTCTGTTTTTCCGTTAATAAGTACTTTAAACGGTTTTCCGTTTTTAAGTGAATCATCCAGGTTTACGAGTTCGAGTGTGTCGCCCTGTGCAATTTTGTCGTAGTCTTCACTTTTTGCAAATGTCATCGGAATAATTCCGTAGTTAATCAGGTTTGCCTTGTGAATGCGTGCAAAAGATTTTGTAATTACGGCTCTTACCCCAAGATACATTGGACCGAGCGCTGCGTGTTCACGGCTTGAACCCTGTCCGTAATTTTCTCCACCAACAACACAGCAGTCAGCAAACTTTGCTTCTTCGCTTCGTGTGTAGAATGTTTCGTCTAGGCGTGTAAGTGTGAATTTTGAAATTTCCGGAATATTTGAGCGTAAAGGTAAAACTTTTGCTCCAGCCGGCATAATGTCATCTGTAGAAACATTGTCCTTTGCCTTTAAGCGTACCGGGAGAGAAAGGTTTGATTTGTATTCTCTGCAAGGCGGACATGGCTTAATGTTTGGTCCGCGTAAGATTTCAACTTTTTCAGATTCTTCTTCGCTCAATGGAGGAATAATCATTCCGCGGTTTGTTGTGCAGCTTAAAATCATTGGAGAAGAAAGGCGTTCATCCTTTCCGTCAAGCATAGAAACCCTTATTCCTGTTTTGTATGCAGGATCGTCATAAGTTAAGGTTTCTGCTTCTGTAAATACGCCCGAAATTGCTGCTGCAGCTGCTGTTTCTGGCGAAACAAGGTAAACATTTGCATCTGCTGTTCCTGAGCGGCCTTTAAAGTTTCTGTTGAATGTGCGCAATGTAACGCCTTCGGAATTAGGTGCAAATCCCTGACCAATGCAAGGTCCGCATGCACTTTCTAAGATACGGAATCCTGCTTCTATGAGTGTTTCAAGAATTCCTGATTTAGAAGCCATTAAAAGAGTTGTTCTGCTTCCCGGTGCAATTCCTGCTTCAACTCCGCTTGCAATGTGGTGACCTTTTACGATTGCGGCAACACTTTCAAGGTCGTCAAGCGAAGAATTTGTGCAGGACCCGATTACAACCTGTGTTACTTTTTTGCCTGCAAGATTTTTTACACTGTCGATAACATCCGGGTTGTGCGGGCAGGCTGCAAGTGCGTGCAGTTCATCGAGGTTTATTTCAATGAGTTTGTCGTAAACTGCTCCTTCGTCTGCTTTCTGTTCGCTCCAGTCCTGGGCGCGTCCCATTGATTCAAGGAATTTTTTTGTCTTTTCGTCAGAAGGGAAGATTGAACAGGTTGCTCCGAGTTCAGCACCCATGTTTGTGATTGTTGCTCTCTGTGGAACTGTTAAAGTTTCTACTCCATCTCCAAAGTACTCGTAAATGGCTCCAGTTCCGCCTTTTACTGTTTCTCTTCTTAAAACTTCAAGAATAATGTCTTTTGCACCAACACCTTTCTTAAGTTTGCCTGTCAGTTTTACACCGAAAATCTTTGGCATTGGAGTGTGGAATGCGCCTCCGCCCATTGCAACTGCAACGTCAAGTCCGCCGGCACCAATTGCAATCATTCCGATTCCACCGCCTGTCGGTGTGTGGCTGTCTGAACCAAGAAGTGTTTTTCCCGGCTTTCCAAAACATTCAAGATGAACCTGGTGGCAGATTCCGTTTCCTGGGCGCGAAAAATAAAGGCCATATTTTGCTGCAACTGACTGCAGGTATCTGTGGTCGTCCATATTCTTAAAATCTGTCTGGAGAGTGTTGTGGTCAATGTAAGAAACCGAAAGATCTGTTTTTACGCGTGGAATTCCGATTGTTTCAAACTGCAGGTAAGCCATTGTACCTGTGGCGTCCTGTGTTAAAGTCTGGTCAATGTGAATGGCAATATCTTCGCCCCGGGGAATTGCAGTTCCCTTTTTAAAATCAATATTTGGACACGCCTGCGGAACAATGTGCTCCTGAAGAATCTTTTCTGCTAGTGTAAGTGCCATTTCGTACCTCTAAAATAAAAAAAACTTGGTCAAAATTATATTGTTTTAGCGGTGAGTTTTCAAGGCTGAACAATTGCGCTTTTATTATCCAATTCATTATGCTAGAATGAATTACAAATGAAAAAAGTCCTTTACCTTTCCATTATATCTTTCAGTCTTTGCTTTCTTTTTTCCTGTTCGGATTCTTCAAATGCTCAGATTGCACAGGATTCTTCTTCCTTAAAAAGTATTGCAGAACAGAAATTCAAACAGACGGACTGGACTGAAGCTTTAGAAGGCAACCGTCTTACTCAGGTCATTTCTTCTGTCGATACGGTAGAAAAAAGAATTCAACTTTCGCCTTCTGTTATTATAAATTCTTCCTATGCTTCTTCTCTTCCTCCTGTTTTTCCTTATCTTGAAGGATTTGGTTCACTTGATGTTTCAAATTTTAATTCTTCCGTAAAAACTTTGGCTGTAAAATTTGCTTCTGCCTTGTGTAATGGAGAAATTGATTCTTCCCTTTTTGAAAAAGACAATATTTTTGAAGCAGCCCTTTTTGAAAATGATTTAAAAAACTTATGGAAAACTGAATTTTCACAGGATTTTCCAGAAAACAAAAAAGGACAGGCTTCAAAGGAAAATGAAGCAGATGTAAAAGAGACTTTTATTCTTTTTGATGAATATTTATTTGGCGAACCTTTTGAAATGAATTCTCTTTACGAAGTTCCAGTCCGCTTTATCCGCAAAAATACTGGAACGGTTGATGTAATGGTTTATTTTTTTAAGGATGAAGAAAAATCCTGGAAGATTGATCAGTTAAAAATCATAAGAATGATAAAAAACGGGTAGGTTTATGGCAAACGAATTAACTGGAATTGAGAGAAAACTAGTTCTTCAATATCTTATGGACGCAAATGTTCCCGTCACCTTAACCGAAGAAAAAGACGAAACTGGTTCAGAAAATCAGGAACAGCAAAGAGAGGCAAAAGTCCGCAGCGCTGCAAGTGGAATTTTTCCGGTTGCACTTCCCGGCGAGCAGATGACTGTTCTTGACCAGGGAATAATTCTTCTTCAAAATCCGCCTGAAAGCATTAAGGCTTTTGACGGCAAAAAAGTGCGCGTTCAGTTTTATTTTAACAGGCTCGGACTTTATTTTATTACAGATGTAAAAAGCGTAAAATCCGGGCTTGCCCTTGTAATTCCTTCCTGCATTAACAAAATTGAAGAAAAAGAAAAAAAACACTCTTTTGCCCTTACGGCACTTTTGTATTATTCTTCACAGGAATCGGGAGCCTTAAAATGTTCTTTTTTGCAGGATTATCCGCTTTTTGTTTCTCCAAAATGGAGCGATGTTCCTGAAGAAGTTCAATTTAAAGCAAAATCCTACCTTGAAAAATTCGTAATGGAATGCCGCTCTGACGGAAAATCAATTGGAAACAGCCTTTTTTTAATTTCTGTTGTCCGCTATCTTTCGGGTCAGATTCAAAAAACAAATTCTTCAATTGAAGGAAGAAAAGAAAATCCTTTTATAATTTATCTTGATGAACAGAGAATCGTTTTTGCAGGAAATGCTGACGACATAATACTGAAACAGGGATGTGAATATTCTCTTGTTCTTGGATTTCCGATTTTTAATGGTCCGATAAAAGAACGTGCGATCTATTCAAACTTTAAGGCAGATAATGTTTTTTTTGATGAAGAAAATAAAAAATACTGTGCAGTCTGTTCTTTTACCAATATAAAGGAAGAAGATGCCCGCTACATTGAAGATAAGAAAATTTAGAAGGTTGATTTTTTTTAAGTGCCAAAAAAAACGATTGTGCAAAAAAAATCGTGCTAAAGGACTTTTACAGTATACTTCAGCACGATTTTGTATCAGAAAGTTTTACCTAACATTAATTTCGAGTTTTAAATAAATAGCTGAATGTCGAGTTTATTTTATTAAAAAA
>CAVEBK010000072.1:0-8979 GCA_963613915.1 uncultured Collinsella sp. | reverse complement strand
AACTCCAGCATCTGCAAGGTCTGTCTGTACGCTTGCAAATACGCCTGTGTCGCCACTTTCTGCTGGTGCATTAGATTCTGCAGAGCCGTCGTAAGTAATTGCTGCTGTTTTTGATGTCGTTTCACTACTACCACTATCACCACTACCACCATCTGTGCTGGCAGCTGTTACTGTAATTGTTGCACTTGCACTTTTACCGTCTGCTGTTGCTGTAATTGTTGCTTCGCCTGCTGCTACACCTGTAACTACACCACCGTCTACTGTTGCAATTTTTGTGGCTGAGCTTGCCCAAGTTACAGTTTTGTTTGTTGCGTTGTCTGGTGCAACTGTTGCTTTTAATGTTACTGTTTTGCCAGCTTCTACACTTGCTGTTGTCTGGTCAAGTGTTACTGAAGTTACAGCTACTTTTTCATCATCGCCGTCGTCGTCGCTTTTGCAGGCAACAAAATTTGCCATTGAAAGAATTGCAGCTACTGTTGCAATTACTTTAAACATTTTTTTCATAAAAATATCCTCCAGATTTTTTGTTTATCTAAAGGATATAACACGTTTTATGTAAAATGGGGGGGGGTATTTGTACAATACTGACATTTAGCAAAATTTAATAAACTGAATATCAATTAGATTAAAAATAATTCAAATAGCCTCTCGTCGAGAACCTCGACTACGGCCATTTGACATTTTTCAGAAAGTAAATTCGACATTCAGTTTTTTTGCTTGATTGGTTCTGCACCGTCCGTGGCACAATGTGGTTGCTTTTATTCTGCTGCCTGTACCTGCGACTGATGCAAAAAGTCTTTTAATTCTTCTATTACTTCGTCTGGATTTAAGCCGTGAACCATTGCTGCTTCTTCTAAAGTTTCCATTTGAGAAGCAAAACAGCTGATGCAGTGCATTCCGAGCATCATTAAAGGTTCTGTAAGTTCAGGGTAAAAAGCAACTAAGGTGCTTACGAGCATATCTTTTTTTAATTCTGGCTTTTGTGTGTCCTGGGACGGATTTTCGTTATTTTGTGTATTGAGTTCTTCCATTGGAAATCTCCGGAAAGTTTTAGTTTTGTGCCGGGCAGAAAGAAAATTCACCTTTTTTACTAATCTGCCCTAAGTTAGAATATAATAATTTTTTTTACCTATGTGTGCAAATTCTGCTATAATACGCGCTGGGATTTTTATTATGAATGATTTTGGTTTTTTACGGGTTGCAGCCGTCTGTCCGCCGCTCTTCCTTGGCGATATTGAAAAAAATGTAAAAACGATTTGTGACACATTGGACGTGTTAAAAAAAAGTAAAGTTCAGCTTGCGGTTTTTCCTGAACTTTGCATTACAGGTTACACCTGCGGAGACCTTTTTGGTCAGAGCCTTCTGCTCGAAACGGCAGAAAAAGCGATTGAAAAAATTCTTCCATACACAAAAGGAATTGCCGTTTTTGTCGGGCTTCCTCTGCGTGGATCTAACGGAGCTTTGTACAATGCTGCTGCTCTGCTCAATGATGCAGAAACAGTTTTAATTTATCCAAAAAGATTTATTCCAAATTACGGAGAATTCTACGAAAAACGCTGGTTTACTCCTTACGACGGCGAAGATTCTCTTTTTAAGTGGCCGATTGGAGGCTGCGTAAAACTTTATTCAGGTGGAATTTTTACAGGCGCGGTAGTTGGCTGCGAAATATGTGAAGATGCCTGGGTTCCGCTTTCTCCTTCAACAGCTTTTGCCCTGGAAGGAGCAAACGTAATTGTAAATCTTTCTGCAGGTAACGAAGTTATTGGAAAGAAAGAATACAGACGTGAGCTTGTAAAAATGAACAGCGCAAAAAATATCTGTGCTTACATTTATGCAAATGCCGGCACGGATGAATCTTCCCAGGATCTTGTTTTTTCAGGACACTCGATAATTGCAGAAAACGGAACTGTTTTAAAGGAAAAACAGCCATTTTCTGAATCCTGCTTTATTATTTCTGACGTAGATATAGAAAAACTTAATCACGAGCGTATGCGCACAGAAACCTTCAGTCAGAAAAATGTAATTGGCGGGCGGAATTTTGGCTTAAAGGAAGCAAGGGACGCTTTTGTTGAACCATTGGATTTGTCTGATTTTGATCTTTACCGGAATGTTGACGGACATCCTTTTGTTCCAGGCGACGAAGATTTTCTGTTTAATCATTGTGCTGATATTTCAGGAATTCAAAGAACGGGGCTTGCCAGAAGAATAAAAGCTGTTGGTGTAGAAAAGGTTGTAATAGGAATTTCCGGAGGGCTTGATTCAACCCTGGCACTTTTAGTTGCCTGCAATGCTTTTGATTATTTAAAACTCGACAGAAAAGGAATTATCGGCATTACAATGCCTGGTTTTGGAACAACTGACCGCACTTACGAAAATGCAAAGTCGCTGGTTAAAAACTGCGGAGCAACTTTAGTCGAAATTCCAATAAAAGAAGCTGCAACAGTTCACTTAAAAGATTTGTCGCATCCTCTCGACCTTTACGATGTTACTTACGAAAACGCCCAGGCCCGCGAACGCACCCAGGTTCTTTTTGATTATGCAAACATGCACAACGCAATTTTGATTGGTACCGGTGATCTTTCGGAACTTGCTCTCGGCTGGTGTACGTACAACGGAGATCAGATGAGCAATTACGGCGTAAATAATTCAATTCCAAAAACGCTTGTCCGCTTTCTGGTAAAGTTTTATGCAGGTGGAGAAGATGTAAGCCGGGAATTAAAAGATGTTCTTAATGATATTCTCGAAACTCCTGTAAGCCCGGAACTTCTGCCTCCAGACAAAGACGGAAACATTGCCCAGAAAACAGAAAGCACTATAGGCTCTTATATTCTGCACGATTTTTTCCTTTATAATTGTGTTCGTAATGGATTTGGTCCGAAAAAGATTTATTTTCTTGCAAAGGCTTCGATAAAGCAGAACATGCTTGAAGAGTTCAGTGATTCAACAATTAAAAACACGCTGAAAACTTTTTATAAAAGATTTTTCAGTCAGCAGTTTAAGAGGTCCTGCATGCCGGACGGTGTAAAAGTTGGAACTGTGAGCCTTTCTCCTCGTGGCGACTGGAGAATGCCAAGCGACGCTCTTGCAGATTTATGGTTAAAACAGGTTGAGGAATTATAAAACAGAAGATATGTATTATTTTATTGTAAATGAACACGGCGGTTCGGGGCAGGCTGTAAATGTCTGGAACCGCGTACAGAAAGTTTTAGATGAACGTGGAGTAAAGTACGAAAAATTTGTTCCACAGACAAAAGGTTATGCGGCAGTCCTTGCAGAGCAGATCAGCGAAAAAGAAGAAGATGACATTCGCCTGATTGTTGTTGGCGGAGACGGCACGATAAACGAAGTTTTAAATGGAATCCGCAGTTTTGAGCGGATAAAGTTTATGGTAATTCCGACAGGCTCGGGCAACGATTTTAGCCGCGGGCTTGCTCTTCCTTTAAAAAATCCTGAACTTGTTGTTGACCAGATTTTAAATTCAACAGGAACAAAAACAATTGATCTTGGCTTAGTTGAATCTGGCGGAAGAAGAAGAATTTTTGGAATTTCTTCCGGCTACGGACTGAATGCAATCGTTGGAACTGGAATCAATACATCTAAAATAAAAGTTGTAATGAATAAACTGCATTTAAATTCCTTAAGTTATGCACTTATGACAATAAAGACGCTTTTTACAATGAAAACTTCTACTTTTAAGATCAGTTTTGACGGCGGACCTTTGCAGGAATTTGACAGAACGATTTTTTTAGCAGCAATGAATTTTCCGTGCGAAGGCGGGGGAGTTCCCATGGCTCCAAAGGCAAGTGCCCACGACGGAAAACTTTCGTTTACGCTTGCGGCGCGCATTCCAAAGTGGAAGTGTTTTCTGGCTTTTCCTTTTTTGCTTGCTGCAAGGCAGGATTTAATAAAAGGCTTTTTTATGCGCGACGCAAAGACGGCCGATGTTTTTAGTTCCGAACCGACAATCAGCCACACCGACGGCGAACTTTTTGGCAACATAAGCAAGGTTCACTACGAATGTCTTACAGCAAAATTAAAGATTCTGCTGTAAGTGGACCGATGCTGTCTGTCATTTCCTTATTCTACATTCGCATTGTTTTCTGTTTGTGCTGTTTCCGTTTCTTTTGCGTCTGCTTTTAATATTAAATCTTCTGCAGTTACGTCAAAAACAGAGCGCAGGCTTCCACTGGCAAGCAGGGTTTCTGAACTGTTGTCCAGCTGAATAAAACAATTTGCCGAACCGTTTGCGTTTTTGCCGATTTTTATTGTGCGAACGGTTTTTCCGTTTTTGGCTGCTGTTACTGTGATTGTCGTAAGGTCTGCAAATCCGTAGCGTTCAAGTTCGCTTTGTGCATTTGAGCGGCTTACGGTAGAAAGGCTTTTTATTGATTTTATTGCAGAAGAAAGTTCTTCTATTTTTTTGTCATCACCGGAAGATTTTTGACCTTCTTTTTCTGTTCCAGCGTACCATAGTCCGCCTTCGAGCGAAAGCATAACTGCCTGTCCGTTTGTTTCTATTGTAATTGAATCAATTCCCTCTTTTAAATTAAAAGTCTTTACTGGTGAACGGTTTGTCAGCGCAAGCTGAACTGCGTAAATTACTGCAAGAACTGCAATTGCTGCAGTAAAAATAAGTTTTCTGGTTTTCATTTCTGTTACATCTCCCGGCTGTCGTTTGGATTGTATTTATTATGAATTGCCTTTTTGTGCGCACTGATTTTTAAGAGGGCAGCAAGGCCTGCAAGCGCCACAAGGGCAATAAGGCCGAATTCGTTAAAATATTTTGCAATATTCACGCTTACGCCGCTCTTTGCTTTTAATGTATTTAAGCTCAGGCCTTTTGTCCGCATCGTGCAAAGGTCAGTTTCGCCGTTCATGTAATCAATTACGTTACGAACAAACATTGCAACCGGCTGCTTTCCGCTGGAATCCATTACCTGTCCCGTCGTAATTTTTGAACTTCCTGTTACAAAGATTTTTCCGCTTTGAACGCTCTTTGCATAATGGTTTGTAAAGTTTACGGAACCGCCGTTTTCTTCCAGGGGGTTTTTGTCAAAGGCGCTTTCAAATTTTCCTTCAACTAAAACTGCAAGGTTTTCGCTCTTTAATGTGCTTTTGTCTGCAGGCTTACGAATCATCTGCGGAATTGTCGAAAAGTTTTCCTTTACGAGCCAGCTGTTTTTTGAACTTTTTGCAAGAACCGTCGTCTTTGCATCCTTGTTTTGCTGTGAGCCGCTGACATCAATAGAACTGTTCTGCAGCATAATTACGTAGCCTAAGTTTTTTGTAATCGGGCTGTGTTTATCCAGGTTTGATTTCTGCAGAACCGGCGCAAAATAGAACGGCGTTGAACCGGAAGCCTTGTCCTGGTTTACATAGCACGCTTCGTCCATTACATAGTCTTTATTTACAGTAATGCCGTATTTATTAAGAAGTGTGTCGAGTCCGTTTTCAATCGGCTTGTACTGCGGCATCTGATAAAACGCCATCTGTCCCTGTGCGCGCACTTCTTCAATCTGGTCGTCAAAAATAATCAGGTTTCCGCCTTTAAGGACAAACTGATCGAGTTTATAGAGTTCAGCATCTTCAAACCTGTCTTTGGCACCGTTTATTACAATGCTTTTTATTCCAGAAGGAATTTCTTCTTCCTTTAAGTTCAAATCCTTAAATTCATATTTGTCGCTGATAATCGAATTTAAAACTGCACTCGAAGTTTCGCTCTGGCTGTTTGTGTAGTCGTTTTCGCGGTGGCCTGTAACATAGCCGATTACGCCGGGTTTAGAAACAAGGCTTTTTAAGTTTTCTGCAAGTTCATCTTCGAGACTGTCTGTGCCGGTAATAAGGTTTCCAAAGAAAGAACGGGTCATTTTTACATTAAGCAGGCGGAAGCTGTTTCCGTATTCTAAGACAAGTCCCAAAGCTCCTCTGCCGTCTCCGTCCTGCGCCTGCCAGTTTATGCTCTGGATTCCGTATTTTTCTACAAGAGAAGGAATTTCTGATTCTGCCGGGTCAACAACTTCAAAATCGATCCTGTTCATGTTTTTTGCATTTACTTTTTCGTAAGCAGAACGGACGGTGCTTTCAAGATTCTTAAAACCGTTAATGTTAAATTCGCCCAGTTTGTCTGTCTTAAAAAGCGTAAGTTTTGCCCTTCCTTTTAAGCCTGCAAGAGCCGAGGTTGTGTTTATGAGTTTTGTCATTGTCGTCGTGAGCGTGTATTCAAGACCGTCGCTGGAATTCAATCCGTCAATAACTTCCGTGCTGTCCGCATAACTTACTGTCAAAGCCATCCATACCTGCTTAAAACCGACTTCGTTATTCTTTAATTCCTGAATCTGAACCTGAGAAACTCCGTAACTGCGTGCAATTTTCTGATTTTCTTCTTTGTCCATATCAAAAAATTCAACGCTGAAATTAGAATTTGCAGCTCCCCTGTATTCAACTAAAAGATCGCGGATATACTGGTCAATCGTGTTGTAAGGTGCCGGCAGATTTTTTGTAAAAAAAACTTTAACCGAAAGCGGTTCTTCCAGAGTTTTTACGACTTCTTTGCTCGATTCAGAAAGCGAGTAGGAAGCAGGTCCGGTTAAATCAATCCTGAAAAAAGCTTTTGAACAGACAAGGTTTAAAAGCAAGAGAGCAACGGCAAAAAGCAGAAAATCACTTTTCGGGCTCTTTAAATATTTAATAAAATTCTTCATTTTGTATCTCCTGTTTTTTTCTTTTGGAGCGCAGGCATTGCCCGCGTCGGGCTTTCCACCCTTCCGCTTGCGCTTCATTGTGCTGACATCCTGTCAGCACAACTTCGGGGTTCCAATCTCGGCTGGGATTTTTTGTAAAGACGTTTAATTTTTCTTCGCGCCCTTTTATTCCTGGCCGTTTTTTATGGAACGAACTGTTAAGACTAAAAAAAGTGCCGTAACCGAAACAAAATATATAATGTCGCGGCTGTCGATTATTCCACGGCAGATAGAGTCAAAATGATTCGTTGACGAAAGATAGCTTACCGGGCGGACTAAAACTGCAGGCAGAAAAACTGCAAAATTAGAAAGTAGAGTAAGGACTATGCATAAAGCAAAGGCAATAAAAAATGCAATGATCTGATTTTTTGTCGTGCTCGAAGCATATAATCCGATTGCACAAAAGCATGCAATTAAAAACAAAGAGCCGAGATATTCGCCAATCACAGGGCCTGCGTCAGGACTGCCAAAAATAAAGCAGGTTATTAAATAAAAAAACGAAGGTACTAAAAGGATAGCCCCGGAAACAAAGGCTGCCAGGAATTTTCCCGCTACGACATCTGTAACTGTAACAGGAAGAGTAAGCAGGGTTTCTAGCGAAGTTGATTTTTTTTCTTCTGCGAACATCCTCATTGTTAATGCAGGAATAAAAAAAGAAAAAAGAACCGGCAGTAAAGAAAAGAACTGACGTAATTCAGCACGGTTTGCCAGAAAGAAAGTATTAAAAAACAAAATTCCGCTGGCAGCAACAAAAAGTCCGGTTACGATATAGGCAATCGGGCTTGAAAAATAAGATTTAAGTTCGCGGCCCATAATTACAAAAGCCGCGGTTCTGGTCTTTTGACATTTACAATCATTCATATTTTTAACAATTCTCCTTATAAACTTGAATGTCGGGTTTGATTAAAACGCTAATTCAAATATCCTCTCGCCGGGAACCTTCCCAAATCCGCACGGTTGCGACAAGCGCAAAGTGCGTTTTGGGAGAGAACCCCGGCTACGGCTATTTGCCATTTTCTGTAAAAAAAAATCGACATTCAGGTATTTATTAAAAAATCAAAATACAACTTATTCGGTTTCCTCTGTAAGTGTATGGAAAATATCTTCCAGGCTGTTGCGTTTTAACGAAAGTTCGTACAGTTTAAATCCTGCATTTGTTATTGCTGCGGCAATCTGCGGGCGCACTTCTTTATTTTCCTTTATCTGAACAAGGACACAGGCGCTTTTCTGTTCGCCCGAAAGCGGTTCGCCTTTTTCCCGGGTAACTGCGCCTGTAAAATCAATTTTCTGCAGCAGGGCAGAAAGTTCTTCTTGTGTGCAGCCGCCTGCCTGAACGTAAACGCTTGCATTTGTTCCGTAGCGTTCGCGCAGTTCGTTTGTAGGGCTGTCTGCAACGAGTTTTCCGCCGGAAATGATTATTACTCTGTCGCAGAGCATTTCAACTTCGCCTAGGATATGGGTCGAAATTATTACTGTTCTTGTTTTGCCGATTTCTTTTATTAATGAGCGGACTTCGCCAATCTGGTTCGGGTCAAGCCCGGAAGTCGGTTCGTCCAGGATTAAAATTTCAGGATCGTTCATTAAAGCGTGGGCAAGCCCAACTCTCTGGCGGTAACCGCGGCTGAGGTCAGAAATATTTTTGTGCATTACTTCTTTTAAGCCGCATTCCTGGCATAAAAGCGGAACTTTTGTATCCGGATCCTGTCCCTGCATTTGAGCAACGTAGCGTAAATAGTCGTCTACAATCATTTCGCCGTAGAGGGGAGCACTTTCCGGCATGTAGCCGATTTTACGCTTGCATTCGACGCCGGCCTGTTCAATATTTGTGCCGTCGATTAAGATTGTGCCGGAAGTCGGTTTTAAAAATCCTGTAATCATGCGCATTGTCGTAGATTTGCCGGCACCGTTTGGACCTAAAAGACCTACAATCTGCCCTGTTGGAATTGAAAAACTGATTCCATCGACAGCCTTAAAACTGCCAAAATGTTTAGTAAGGTTTGAAACTTCTATCATTTGTTTCCTCGTTTGAATTTCCTTTATTACTATAATAAAAATAACATTTTTTTTAGTCTGTGGTTACTGTTATGGTAAATGTCGAGTTTTTTGAAATTGTCAAATAGCCGTAGGAGAGGTTTGTGTAAATGACCGCCACGGATGGCGGATAAAGACGGGCAAAAACTTAAAAAAGTTTTTGCGATAAAGAAAATGACAGGAAGGCATTTTCTTTATCAAGGTTCTC
>CAVEBK010000071.1:0-9393 GCA_963613915.1 uncultured Collinsella sp. | reverse complement strand
TCTGTTTTTATCTTTAAAAGTTTGCGTTGCAAACTTTCTTATCAACTGTTGTTTCTCACTTTGTTGCGAAACAACTTAAAAAGTCAATCCTAAAACTGAAGTTTTAATCTTGACTTTTTATTTGGAGGTTTTATGAAAAAGATTTTGTTGACGGTTGCGGCTGCTGTTGTTTTTTCTGCGGCTGTTTTTGCCCAGAATTCACCGAAGGTTACTTATATTAAGAGTCCTGATTTTAAGAACCAGATTTATCTTTATGGAAAGCCTGATTCGCCGAAAACTGAACAATGGTACGAGATTGAAGGGAGAGGGCAGTTTGTGAGGAATGTAAAAAATCCTGCGCTGATTCCGTATCTTCCTGCAAAAAGGAAAGCAAACGGGGCTGCTGTTATTATTGCTCCTGGAGGGGCGTTTTTGCATCACACTTTTGGAAGCGGTGGATTTGAGGCGGCTCAATGGTTTAAGAATCAGGGATTTGCGACCTTTATTTTGAAGTATCGCACTGAAGAAACTCCGCGTGATGAAACTGAGCATCAGGCTTTTGTGGCTGAAAAAATGGCCGGCTACCGTGCTGGCGGCCTGAGCGGAAACTATGCGCCACAGACTCCGGATTTTGCTTATGAAGATATTTGCGCTGCTGTAAAACTTGTGCGTGAGCGTGCTGCGGAATTTAATGTTCAGCCGGACAGAATTGGAATCGTGGGATTTTCTGCCGGGGCATTGCTTGCAGTCTACAATGCCGAGTGTGCGGGTGATGAAAGCCGTGCGGATTTTATCGGTTCTATTTACGGTCAACTTGTGATGAGGGAAATGCCTGAAAAACTTGTGCCGCTTTTTGCTGCAATGTCCAGCGATGATGAGCTTTCGGGACAGAGCGGATTTGAAGTTTTCCAGGCCTGGCAGAAACGCGGAATTGCGGAACTTCACCTTTTTGGTCAGGGCGGACACAATTTTGGAATGGGACACGAGCCGTACACGAACGTTTTGTGGCCACAGGAATTTCTTGCCTGGCTTAAAATGATAAAGGTTATAAAGTAGAAATGAGCAATATGGAAAAAATCAGAATGAAAAAATCAATTTTTGTGGCGTTGCTTTTTGCAGCGGCAGTTTTTTACGGAACTTTTGTTTATGCGGAGGAGTCTGAAATGAAAGCGAAAAATGATTATGCTACGATTCAGCTTAGCAACGGACTTAAAATTCCGCAGTTTGGAATCGGAACTTACGGCTCGAGTGAGCAGCAGGCACATGATGCAGTTCTTGAAGCCTTAAAAGACGGATACAGACACATTGATACTGCACATGCATACAGAAACGAGCGCGGAATTGCAAAGGCAATCAAGGAAAGTGGAATTCCTCGTTCTGAAATCTGGATTACCTCAAAACTCTGGCCTACGGATTACAGCAATGGAAACGGAGCGCAGTCAATCGACAAAATGCTTGAGCGTCTTGGAACGGATTACGTGGATTTGGTTTATCTTCATCAGCCGGTTGGTGACTATATTGCAGGTTACCGCGCACTTGAAGAAGCTGTTCGTCAGGGAAAAGTCCGGGCAATCGGTCTTTCAAATTTTGATCTGAATGAAGAAGTTTTTGAAGAGATTTTTGCAAAGGCGGAGATAAAGCCGGTGATTGTTCAGATTGAACTGCATCCTTATGCGCAGCGTGTTGAATTCAGAAAAAAATGCGCGGAAAAAAATCTTGCCGTTGAAGGCTGGTTTCCTCTTGGCGGAAGCGGAAAGGGAAATGAAACGCTTTTTGCCGATTCCACAATAAAATCTCTTGCGGAAAAATACGGAAAATCTCCGGCGCAGATAATTTTGCGCTGGCACGTTCAGGAAGGATTCAGCACAATTCCGGGCGCAAGAAATCCTGCCTACATTGCGGAAAACATTGCAGTTTACGGATTCACACTTTCCGACGATGACATGGAAACGATGCGTGCGTTAAACAGAGAAAAACGTTTTTACAACGGAACCTGGGAAAGTGCACAGCATTTTAAGGATGTGGAAATCAATTATTAGAAATTTGAAAGTTTATCTGGAGAAATTATGAAAATGATTTTGAAAAAAATTAAGAAGGCTTTTTTCGCAATTTGCTTTGCCGCAGTTTTTGAAGCATTGTTTTTTTCTTGTGCAACAACCAATTCAAAAGCAATTTCGCTTCTGGAACAGGGAAATTTTGCTGCCGGCGGAATTGTCGCGGTTAATTCAGGAAATTTTGACCCGGATAATGTTTTTGGCTCTTTTTCCGGGCAGACGATTCATGCGGATTTTGCGAGCGTTTTTTATCAGATTCCTGAAAATCATAAAAAGAACAGTATTGTTTTTCTGCATGGAAACGGTCAGTCTTCAAGGTGCTGGGGAACAACTCCTGACGGAAGAAAAGGCTTTCAATCGATTTTTTTGCGTGACGGCTGGAGCGTTTATCTTGTTGACCAGCCGAGGAGAGGGCAGGCTTCTCAGAGTTCTGTTTCTGTAACTGTAAACCCGGATTTTACGGATCAGATGCGTTTTGAGCAGTTCCGTCTTGGACTTTGGCCGAATCTTTATGAAAGAACCGCGTTTCCAAAGGACAAAAAATCTCTTGATAATTTTTACAATTTTATGACACCGAGCATTGGAAGCGTTCCTCTTGAATCTACTTTAAAAGCCTTTGACGAAGTTTTTGAGCGCGCAGGAAATTCGGTTTTCTTTACACATTCTGCAGGCGGAAATATCGGCTGGCGAAGCGCAATCAGAAATAAAAATGTCAAGGCGATTGTTGCTCTTGAGCCAGGCTCGTTTGTTTTTCCAGAAAGTGATGCTCCTGAAGCGATTGAGAATCTTTATGTGAATTTTCCGACAATGACCGTAAGCGATGATGATTTTGAAAAACTTACAAAAATTCCGATTGTGGTTTATTTTGGGGATAATATTCCTGACGCTCATTCTCCTAATCCAGGAGAAGATTTCTGGTATGCGGTAAAAGCGACAGCCTATAAATTTGCGGAAATAGCGAACAAGCGTGGCGGAGATGTTACGGTTGTTGAGCTTCCAAAAATCGGAATTTACGGAAACACACATTTTCTTTTTTCTGATTTGAACAACGAGCAGATTGTGAATCACATAGAAAACTGGTTAAAAGAAAAAGGACTTGATGAATAAAGTTCCCGCCATAAACAAAACTTATGCTGAACATAAAAAAACAGCATTTTAAATTCTGCTTATGGCGGAATATATTTAATTCGTGTAAAGGGAATATTTAGTCAATAAAACCTGTTGACACGTTGCGTTATATTTGCTAAATGTATCTTTGGTTACGGTTTGTAATTAAAACGGTTTGAACTTATTTTTATTGCAAGGAAAAGCTATGGAATATCCAGAAGGCTATGTTTTTGAATTGATGGAAAATGGTGGACCGACAGATTGCCGCGAGCCGTATTTTAAGGAAGCGTCTGCCGAAATGATTCGTTCCCGCACGCTTTGCGCAAAGGCGAACGCCGTTATGCCGGACAATCTAGAGTATGTGAAATATCTGGAGGAACTTTTCAACCGTAAACTTGACGACGTGCGGATTCTGACTCCGTTCATCTGCGACTTTGGAAACCGCGTAAAGTTCGGCAAAAATGTTTTTATCAACCATTCGGCGATTTTGAGTGCGAGCGGAGGAATTGAGTTTGAGGATGGTGTAAGCGTTGCTCCGGGAGTTCGGATTGCGACAATAAATCACGATTTTAACCAGCGTCATTCAATTTACACTTACGGCAAGGTTACAGTCAGGAAAAACGCCTGGATTGGAATGAACGTTACAATTATTCCCGGCGTTACAGTCGGCGAATATGCGGTAGTTGCAGCTGGCGCAGTCGTAACAAAAGACGTTCCTCCTTACGCAGTAGTTGGCGGCGTTCCAGCTAAAATTATTAAAATGCAGACCCTCGCGGAACAGAAGGAGTAAGACATGAAGAAAATGATTTTTATTTTAGGAGTTTTGATGATGGCAGGTTTTGCAAACGCAAAGTCGATTGTGGTTTATTATTCAAAGACCGGCGAGCAGTACGGCGTGGGCACGATTACTGAAGGAAATACAGCGAAAGTTGCTAAGGAGATTGCTTCTCAGACCGGTGCGGACATTCTGGAA
Organism: uncultured Collinsella sp.; assembly: GCA_963613915.1. Lineage (GTDB taxonomy): Bacteria > Spirochaetota > Spirochaetia > Treponematales > Treponemataceae > Treponema_D. Next base: position 5,280 of record CAVEBK010000071.1, on the reverse strand, counting down.
CTTAAGACGGTGAAAAAATATCCTGAAGGCTACAAGGCAACGACTGAAGAGGCGAGGAAGGAAGCCCGTGCGAACGAGCGGCCGGCTCTTGCGGTGGAAATCCCGGACATGGCTCAGTATGACACGGTTTTTATCGGCTATCCGATCTGGTGGGGAGATGCTCCGATGTGCGTCTACACTTTTTTGGATTCGGTTGATTTAAGTGGAAAAATTATCCGTCCGTTCTGCACTCATGAGGGAAGCGGCGCGGCAGGAACTCAGGGCAAACTGAAAAAAGCCGAGCCGAACGCGACAGTTGAAAGCGTCCTTGCAATCCGCGGTACAACCGCCCAGAACAATGCGGCAACTGTAAAAAAAGAAGTCAGCGACTGGCTTGGAAAGTAAAAATTTTGCTATTGAGAATAAAAATTATTCTGGAGGAAAAAATGAAAAAACAGATTATTTCTTTGCTTGCAGTTTTTGCTTCTGCATTTATGCTTTTTGCTCAAGATAAAAACTACAGGACTTACGAAACTTCGGACAAAAATGCGCCGGTTGTTTATTTTACGCGCGAGATTACGCCTGAAAGCCTTGTAAAAGTCTACAAGGCAATGGGCTGGCAGCCGCACGGAAAAGTCGGTGTAAAAATCAGCACTGGCGAGCCTCCTGCTTCAAATTATCTTCGTCCTTCCCTGATTGGAAAACTTGTAAAGGACGAGCTTTCTGCAACAATCGTTGAGTGCAACACAGCCTACGGCGGAAGCCGCGCAACTACAGCGATGCACAAACAGGTTGTAAAAGACCACGGATTTTTGGATATTGCGCCTTTTGATTTGCTTGACGAGGACGGCGAGATGGAAATTTCTGTAAACGGCGGAAAAAACTTGAAAGTCGATTACGTAGGTTCGCATTTTAAAAATTATGATTCTTATCTGGTTTTGTCGCACTTTAAGGGGCACGCAATGGCAGGTTTTGGCGGCGCAATCAAGAATCTTTCAATCGGATTTGGAAGCGGAACTTCATCAAAAAAATCCGGCAAAGCTTTGATTCATTCAGGCGGAAGAAGTCTGGACAACGGCTTTTGGGGATTTACTCAAGGCTCTGCAAATCAGGACTTGTTCACTGAAAGCATGGCGGAAGCTGCAAAAGGCGTTTGCGACTACATGGGAAACGAAAAGGGAATCGCTTTTGTAAACGTTATGAACCGCATTTCAATTGACTGCGACTGCGATGGACATCCGCACGAGCCTGAAATGAAAGACATTGGAATTCTTGCTTCAACAGATCCTCTTGCAGTTGACCAGGCTGCAATCGACATGATTTACACTTATAAAAACAAGGAAGGAGATTCCGCAAAATCTTTAATAAACAGAATTGAACAGCGAAACGGCCGGCACGCTCTGGAACACGCCGCTGAAATCGGGCTTGGAAAAGGCACAAGAAACTACCGCCTTGTTGAAATAAAGTAATAAATATAGAAGAAAATGTTAGAAATTATTCAGCGTGAATCGGTTTACCTCTGGTATTATTTTGACCTGCAGCTGCGGCAGATTTTCTGGTACTGGGTGCTTGGAATGTTGATTGGCTCTGCTGTGTCGGTTTTCGCTAAAAACTACATTCACAGTGCGGCAGAAATTTTGGGCGAAAAAGTTCCGGGAATCGCGGGAATTGTTTTTGCATCTGTTTTGGGAATTGCAAGTCCGCTCTGTATGTACGGAACAATTCCTATCTGCGCAGCTTTTTCTCGAAAGGGAATAAAGGACGATTTTCTTGCCGCATTTATGATGAGCTCGATTCTCTTAAATCCTCAGCTCCTTATCTATTCTGCGGCACTTGGGCGGACAATGCTTTTTGTGCGCCTTGTAAGCTGTTTTCTGATGGGAATTGCCTCCGGTCTTCTTGTGCGTGTCTTTTACTGCAAAAAGAAAGGTTTTTCTTACTTTGATTTTTCGTCGTTTGATGAGCCTCACAACCACGATACTGATCCTAACATTTTCTTTCGCTTTGTAAAAAATCTTTGGCGGAACGTAAAGGCAACCGCTCCGATGTTTCTGCTTGGAATCGCTCTTTCGGCAGTTTTTCAGCGTTATGTTCCGGCTGACGCGATGGCAAAACTTTTTGGAAAAGGAAACGAGGCGTTCGGCGTTCTTATGGCGGCGACTATTGGAGTTCCGCTTTATGTTTGTGGCGGCGGAACAATTCCGCTTTTGCAGCAGTGGCTTAGCGAAGGAATGAGCAAGGGAAGTGCGGCGGCTTTTATGCTTACAGGTCCTTCAACAAAAATAACAAATCTTGGCGCGCTTAAAATTGCGCTCGGGGCAAAGCATTTTTTCTTCTATATATTATACGTGATTCTGTTCTCGACTTTAACAGGATTTGTTGTGAATCTGATTTTGTAAATATCTGTAAATGGCAGGGAATAAAATATGGCTGAAAATGAAATCCACAAAAAACTTGAAAATCTTAAAAAGTATCTTCGTTCGCTTGGAAGCGTGATGGTTGCTTTTTCAGGCGGAGTTGACTCAACGTTTTTGCTCAAAGTGGCGCATGATGTATTGGGCGAAAATGCGGTTGCTGTTACGGCTAAGTCATGCAGTTTTCCAAAACGCGAGGCTGATGAAGCAGAAGAATTTTGCAGACGTGAAGGAATCAGGCATTTTACCGTGGATTCAGAAGAACTTGATATCCCGGAATTCCGCCATAATCCAAAGAACCGCTGCTATCTTTGCAAAAAAGAGCTTTTTACAAAAATCATCTCGTTTGCTGAAGAAAATAAAATCGCCTTTGTTTGCGAGGGAAGCAACATGGATGACAATGGAGATTACCGGCCTGGCTTGCAGGCAGTTAGTGAACTTTGCGTAAAAAGTCCGCTGCGTCACTGCAATTTGTACAAGAGCGAAATCCGCACGCTTTCTAAGGAATTGAATCTTCCGACCTGGAAAAAGCAGTCGTTTGCATGCCTTTCTTCGCGCTTTCCTTATGGCGAAGAAATCAGTGAAAAAAAACTTTCTATGGTTGATAAAGCTGAACAGTTTCTGCTTGATAAGGGATTTAGCCAGCTTAGAGTAAGAATCCACGGCGAAAATCTTGCAAGAATCGAAGTTACACCTTTTGAAATGGAAAAGGCGTTTTTGCTCCAGGAAGAAATTGTGGGCGCATTTAAAAGCTTCGGATTTTTGTATGTTTCGCTTGATTTGCAGGGCTACAGAACCGGCTCCATGAACGAGGCGTTAAAATGAAAGATTCTTTTTATGATTTGGGATTTGCAAAACTCGATACAGGGCGAAAAGAACGAACTGGATTCAGCGAGGTTGTTTTTTGCCAGGGAAAAAACGATGAATTTTTAAAAGATATTTTTACAAGGCTTTTTGAAGCAAACGGCGAAGTTCTTGGAACTCGTGCCACACAAAAGCAGTTTGAGATTGTAAAAGAAATTCTTCCAGATGCAAGTTACGACAGCGTTTCAAGAATCATAAAAGTTCAGGGCGAAAATAAAAATCTTTCTGGAAATATTGTAGTCTGCACGGCTGGAACTGCGGACATTGGCGTTGGCGAAGAAGCTGCCCAGACTGCGGAATTTTTTGGCTCTAAGGTTGAGCGTATTTTTGATGCTGGCGTTGCCGGAATCCACAGGCTTCTTTCCCAAAGAGAAAAACTTGAAAAGGCGAATGTTGTTATTGCTGTTGCAGGAATGGAAGGCGCGCTTGCAGGCGTTGTGGGCGGCCTTGTGAGCGTTCCTGTAATTGCAGTTCCAACTTCAGTTGGGTACGGCGCAAACTTTGGCGGACTTTCAGCGCTTTTGTCGATGTTAAATTCCTGTGCAAACGGAATCAGCGTTGTGAATATTGATAACGGCTACGGTGCGGGCTACATTGCAACTCAAATAAACCGTCTTGCAACTGGCACAAATGTAAAAAATCAGGCAGGCAAAAAATGAGCGATTTGTATCTTGAATGTAACTACGGAATTTCTGGCGACATGGCGGTTGCCTCTTTGCTTGATGCTGGCGCGGACAGAACTGTACTTGAAGAAGCACTGGCGAGCATTCCGGCAAAAGGATTTAAAACTGAAATAAAGCGTGTGGAAAAAAACGGCGTTTCCTGCCTTGATTTTAATGTGATTCTGGATTCTGCGCATGAAAACCATGACCACGATATGAACTATCTTTTTGGACATGAGAGTGCGGAACACAATCACGGTGAACAAGTTCACCACCACGAGCACAGGAATCTGCATGACGTTCTTGAAATAATCGATAAAACAAAGATGACACAAAACGCGCGGAATCTTGCTCATAAGATTTTTGAAATAATCGCAAAGACTGAAAGCAAGGCTCATTCAAAGCCTGTTGAAGAAGTTCATTTCCACGAAGTCGGGGCGATTGATTCAATTGTTGACGTGATTGCGCTTTCTGTCTGTTTTGACAGCCTTAATGTTGAAAAAGTTTTTGTCCCTTTTTTGTGCGAAGGAGCGGGAACTGTGAGGTGTCAGCATGGAATTCTTCCTGTTCCGGTTCCAGCGGTTTTAAATATCGCTAAGGATTTTTCTATTCCCCTAAAAATAATCGGGGAGCGGGGCGAATTTGTTACTCCGACAGGAGCTGCTTTTGTGGCTGCGGTTGCAACGGATTTTTGCCTGCCACAAGATTTTATTCTGAAAAAAATCGGAATGGGAGCCGGAAAACGAGATTACATCGTGGCAAACATTGTGCGTGCAATGCTGATTGAAACAGAAAAAAAAGATTTAAAAAACCAGTTTTCTTCTGTTTTACACGACAAGATTATAAAACTTGAAACAAACATCGACGATTCAACTGGCGAGGCTTTGGGCTTTGTGATGGAAGAGCTTTTTGCCTCGGGGGCGCTCGACGTTCAATATCTTCCGTGCTTTATGAAAAAGAGCCGTCCGGCATGGCTTTTAGTTGTGCTCTGCAAAGTTGAAGATGTTGCAAAAATGGAAAAAATAATTTTTACGCACACAACAACAATCGGAATCAGAAGGGCGGAAATGGAGAGAACCTGCCTTGAGCGTTCAAAATGTTCTGTGGAAGTTTCTGGAGAAAGTGCAGAAGTAAAAGTTGTGGATGTGTACGGAAAAAAGCGTTTTTACCCTGAATACGAAAGCGTTTCGCGGATTGCAAGAAAAACAAAAACTGCGTTCGGCGAAGTTTATGAAAAAATAGTGAATAAGTGCCCTTGCACTGAATAATATTTGGAGGAATAACAAAAACTTTGCCTAAGATGGCGTCAAAGTTTTTGTTTACAAGTTTGCGTTGCAAACTTCTATATCAACTGTTGTTTC
>CAVEBK010000070.1:0-9733 GCA_963613915.1 uncultured Collinsella sp. | reverse complement strand
GTTCTCGACGAGAGGCTATTTGATATGTTTTTATTGAAACTCGACATTCGAACTAATAGATTTTTCGATTTTAAGCGCCGACTGACACAAGAAAAAAATTATGCTACTATGGCGGTATGTCAGAATTATTAGCTCCAGCAGGAAATATCGAGGCTCTCGACGCCGCAATTGGTGAAGGCGCAGATGCTGTATATCTTGGTTTAAAAAGTTTTAATGCGCGTTTGCGTTCATCTAATTTTGCATGGAATCAGTTTGAAGCAACTGTAAATTCCCTTCACAGACAGGGAAAGAAAATCTATGTAACTGTAAATACAGTCAGTCAGGAAGAAGAAACAGAACGTCTGTACCGCTTTTTGAGTTATCTTAATAAAATTGGTCCAGACGGACTTATTGTTCAGGATTATGGTGTTTTAAGAATGTGTCAGGAATTCTTCCCGAATCTTGAACTCCATGGTTCAACACAGATAAATGTCGAAAGTGCAGCAGGAGTAAAGCTCTTGCAAAAAGCCGGGCTTTCCCGCGTAGTTGTTGCCCGTGAACTTGGACTCGAAGAAATCCGTCAGATAAAGCAGAATACAGACTGCGAAATTGAAATGTTTGTTCACGGAGCTCTTTGTGTAAGCGAAAGCGGACTTTGTCTTTTTTCGAGCTATTTAGGCGGAAAATCTGCAAACCGCGGAATGTGTACTCAGGCCTGCCGTCGTTTTTATACAGCAGAAACGGGGTCTGGTCAGAAACAGGGATATTATTTTTCTCCATGCGACCTTCAGTTAATCGAAAAAATTCCGGATTTAATGGAAATCGGGGTTGAATCTTTCAAGATTGAAGGAAGAATGAAGAGCGCTGAATATGTTGGTGCCGTAACTGCAGCCTACCGATATCTTATGGACCATTATCAGGAAGACCGCAAAGGCGCAGTTGCTGCTGCAAAACGCATGCTCAGCACTGATTTTGCCCGCTCAAAGACAACATACTGGTATAATTTTAAAACAAATGAAGAAGGGGTTTCAAAGGCTGGAAGTGCAATTTTAAATCCTGATCAGGCTGGCGGAACAGGCATTTATCTTGGAAGAATTGCAAGAATCCGCGGAGCAGGTGAAGAAGCAAAAGAAAAAGCCAGACTTGCAGCCGGACCGGATGCAGCTTTTGAAGATTACCAGATTGTAATGGCAGAACTTTCCGGTGGAAGTTATGATCCGGATCCTGGTGATTCGATTCGTCTTCATAAAAAGGATGATTCTGGTCGTGTCAGCCACAAAGTCCGCACTGTTGAAGTTGACGAAGAAGACGGTTCACGCTGGATTGATATTCCACGAGGATTCAGCCATGACGATGAAGTCTATCTTTTACAGACAAAGTCAATGTCAAAACGCTACCCGAGGGTTTTACCGGCCGATATTGGAAAATACCGTTCTCAGCCGGGAGATGAAATTTTACCAGTTCTTGATTTAACGCCTGTAGAAAAAAATGAACTTTCATATTTTCCTGAAGGTTTGTATGTTCAGGTCAGCACAGTTTCTGATATGTTCCAGATTCAAAGCATGAATCCTGTCCGCGTTGTTCTTGAGCTTAATTTCGAAACTGAAGAAGACCTGTTAAATCATAAAACCGTTCTTCCTTTTTCTAAAAAGCAGGTGATTATTTCTCTTAATCCTTATGTTGCTGAATCTTCTGCAGAGCATCTTGAAAAAACTCTTGATTTTCTTGTTTCAGACGGTTTTAAGACATTTATTGTCAACAACCTTGCAGAAATTCAAATGCTCAAAAATAAAAAAGTAAATCTCATAGCAGGTCCTTACCTTTATACATTTAACCGCTGGGCGGTCAGCTGGCTTGAAAATCAGAATATCGGTGCTTTTATTACTCCAACAGAAAATAACCGCCAGAACGTACTTAACACGTTTGACCGCAATGTCCGCGACAGACTTATGGTTAGTGTATATGGTTATCCGGCTCTTTTCCGCATGCGCTTTAAATTGCCTGAAAACTACGACTTTATGTACTTCTGGGATAAAAAAGAAATGCCATTCAAGGTTTTGTCTAATCAGGACGGAACTGTAGTTATGCCGGAAAATCCATACAGTATTACGGATAAGGCAGCCCAGCTTAACAAAGATGGAATCCGCCGTCTGCTGGTAGATTTTAGCCGGACAAAGGTTACCCGCCAGGAATGTAAACTTGTAATTACAAGCATGGTAAAATCCCAGGTAATCCCGGAAACGAGCCGTTTTAACTGGAAGGATGGTTTTTATAATCCTGAAAAAATGGAAGCTTACCGGGTTGCATCAGAAAGACTTGCCGAACAAAAGGCTGAAGAACTTGCATTCGGAAAGTCAAAAGGCGCTCCGCGTTCGCGTTCAAAAGGCAGAGATTCACGCAACGATTATTCAAAATCGTTCCGTGGAAAAGGCTATAACCGTCGTGGCGGAAGATAGAAAAACTGCTTGAAAATTTAAGAGCGGGCTGTCTGTATTACTTACAGGACAGCCCGTTTTTATATCCACCTACCTAAAAAACTGCATTTTCAGAAATGGTTTCCTCGACTACACCGGCAGCAGCAGTTTTCATATTCTGCTGAACTTCAAAAGCGTCTTCTTCAAAACTTTCGTTTTGTACTGGGGCAGTGTCAATATTGTTTTTTAGCTCTCCTTTTTTTACAGGCTTAAAATCAATATGTTCTGCAATGATTTTTACTTTTGAATAGTTCTTTCCGTCAGCGTCCTTCCATCTGTCCTGCTTTAAGCGTCCGACAATTCTTACACCACGTCCCTGTAATGCGTATTTTTCTACATAAGGAGCATATTTTTCGCCCCAGGTTTCAATGTCAAAGTAACCGACTTCGTCAACGTATTTTCCGGAATTGTCCTTGTAATAATGATTTACGGCAATCGGCATTACACAGACTTTTTTTCCTCTTGGCGTTTCCCTCAACTGCGGTTGTCTTACGACATTTCCTTCAATAATGATTTGATTCATAGCATTCATATAATTCTCCTAAAAAACTCCGCGTCAGCGGCAGCACACCTTTTTTAGATGTGCCTGACAAATGACTCTAATTACAGGGAAGTAATCTTTGTCATATTAAAAAGTGAGATTAGCCGGCCGGCTTTGTACTTTTTGGGTACATTATATAAATGGCTCTGATTGTGCATTTTTACACATTTTTTTGTAAAAAAATTTAATTTTTTTATCTTTTTTTTACATCGGAATGTTTTTTACAAGTTTTATCATGTAAAGCTGAATGTACATTTGCAGGGCATCGCTTTCTCCAACTTTTTGAAGGGCTGGAGTTTTTACAAGAGTGTCTGCAAGATTTTCCATTCTTTCTTTTGTAAAGCCTTCTGAATTCATGTGCCGCAAAACTTTCCTGAGATAGTCGCGGATTAATGAATTTACATCTTCTGTAAGATTGTTGTGAGTTACTTTTCCAATCAGTTTATTCCAGATACGCTCATAAGAATGTAATTCCCTGTCCAGAGTAGAACTTGAAGGAACGAGTTCTTCTTCCAGCGCTCTGGCAGACTCGCGCAATGCAACTTTTTTAGAAACAACCGGATTTTGAGCAATCGAAGCTTCTCTTGTGTCTGTCCTGCTGTTTTCGGCTTCTTTTTCGTGGTAAATCTGAGCATCCGTTTTCTGAATCTTTTTGCTCTTTTCTTTTGGTGGCTTCATAATAAGTTTCATAATCCACGAAATTACCGGGATCGTGTACCAGAACGGCAAAAGAATTTTTGAATCAGAAAAAAGTTCCTGCCGGTTCATTAAAAGAATTTCAGAATAAGGAATTAACCTTCCGTTTTCAAAAAGCGAAATCCTTCCCCCGGAAAGCCCAGAATCATCTGGACGTTCATTTATTTCGTAGTTGATTAAAGGCAGAAACGAAGCATTTAAAAGTGCATAAAGAACGGGAGATTGAATTTTAACTTCTTTTTCGAGCCGTTTTTCAAAAGCCTTCTGATCTTTCATTTCCGGGCGGTCATCAAAATTCCTTAGAATCGTAAACCATTGTTTTTTTATTGTGTCTCTGACAGTTGTTCTTGCGTCGGAACAAAGCCTCATAATAAGCGGCATAACCTTATTTTTATAAATAAAATAAGGCTGGGTGTCGTTTTCGGTTTTAAAGACAAGCATTTCCGGAAGTTCATTTGCAGAACTTTCGTGCGTTTTGTCGTGCAGAAAATTCTTTAATTCTTCTTCGGAATAAAGTCCTAAAAGAGGAACTCCGCTGGAACTCGTAAATTTTGCAATCGTTCCGAATGTAAAGTAGTAAGGCGGTTTCTCGAGCTGCTGTTCAAGATTCTTAAATGCACCGGCTTTTTTATTGTTTTCCTGGGCGCGTGCCTTGTAATAATTTGCAACAACTTCAAGAATATAAATTGACTGGAGAACTGAAATATCTTCACTCGTATAATCTTTTACTTTTTCGTAGTCCTGACGGATAAAAAACAGAAGCTGGGTTAAAAAGTAGAATGAATCTTCCGGTTCCTTAAACATTTTTGAAGCATCTGAATTCTGCACAAAGCGGTTAAAAATATTTTTAGCCGTCATTTCCTTGCCTGGATTTGAAACAGTAAGTTTTTTCATAAAATAGTCGTGGTGCTCATCTTTTGAAAGCATTGCACGTATTTTATTTACTGCACATTCTGTCAACGTGTGCACAGAAACCAGCGACGGCAGAAGAATCATCGGCATGTCATGCGGAATTGTAAGTCCGTAAAGAACTTTGTCGTTGAGTGTTTCTTTTTTTAAAAGCTGATTTAAAAGATCTGCCAGAGAGGTTTTTGTTATGATTTCGTTTGGAACCTTTTTAGGAATATCGCTTTCGAGCGGAAACGGAGTCTGCGGATGAACTAAAATATCCTTGTAACGTGCAGCAAATTTTTCAACAAAAAAAGGAATAACGATTATTGTTTTTTTTTCTGAATCCTGCGATAAAAGCAGAACCTGTCTTAAGTTTACAAGTTTTTCCAGTTCCTTTAAAAGTACAGTTGCTGTGTCCGACAGATAAACAACTAAAGAAGGCTGCTCTTCAAGATGATGCTCTGAGTAGCGCTTTAAGTATTCTGTAAACTCTCCGAAGTCTATAGCTGCGCTGTTTTGTCTTCCTGCAAAAAATTTAAGCAGGACAATAATTGAAGTTGTAGTAGCCATAAGCATTATTTTATCAGCATCGTCTGGAATTCTCAATTATTGAAACAAACTTTCATTGTTAATAAAATATTTTTGATATCGAGACAATTATCTGCGGGGTAAATATGATTTCAAGAAGAATGGAAAATCTGCATCCTTATGTTCCTGGAGAACAGCCGAAGGATCGCTCTTATATAAAACTTAATGCTAACGAAAATCCTTACGAGCCAAGCCCGGTTGTAGTAAAGGCTGTTGAAAATGCTGCAAAAAAATTTTCAAAGAATCTTTCGCTTTATCCTGATCCTGATTCTTTTGAATTAAAAAAAGCAATCGCAAATATGCTGAACTCTTGTGGCGGAGTTCTTGCCCGTGCTCAGGTTGAAGGCGGCAGAAAAAATGGAAGCGGGGCAGAAGTTGTTCCGTCCCAGGCAGATAAAATTCCATTTACAGTAACTCCGGACATGATTTATGCGGGAAACGGCAGCGACGAAGTTTTGAGTTTTGTTTTTTATGCCTTTTTTGACAGCGACCGCGAACTTGTCCTTCCTGAACACACATATTCGTTTTATCCGGTTTATGGCGGATTTTATGATATTCCGCTTGATAAAGTTCCTTTAAAATCAGACTGGACTCTTGATACTCAAAAAATGCTTGAAGATGCAGATAAAAAAAACACGAGCATTATTTTTGCAAATCCAAATGCACCGACTTCACTTGGTCTTACCCGCGAAGAAGTACGCCAGATGTTAAAAAAAGCACCGGCAGACAAGGTTTTTGTGGTTGATGAAGCTTACGTTGATTTTGGTGGAGAAAGCTGTATTCCTCTTTTGAGCGAATTTAAAAATCTTGTAATCGTCCGCACTTTTTCCAAATCTTTGTGCGGGGCAGGCCTGCGTCTTGGTTATGTTGTTTCCTGCCCGGAACTTGTAAATTACATTACGACCGTAAAAAATTCGCTTAATCATTTTCCGATTGATTTTATTGCTCAGCAGGCAGGAATTGCAGCCTGCAGCGACGTCGGTTATTACGCTGAATGTGCAAAATCTGTTGCTTTTGAACGCGACGAATTTATTGATTTTCTGCGTGAACACGGCTGGTTTGTTTTAGACAGTCAGACAAATTTTGTTTTCTGTAAAAAAGAAGGAATTTCTGGCGAAGAAGCATACAAAAAAATAAAGGAAGAAGGAATTTTAGTCCGTCATTTTAATACAAGCGGAATTGAAGATTTCTTAAGGATTACAATTGGAACTCACGAACAGATGCAGGAACTTTGTAAAGTAATGCAGAATATCTAAAGAGAATCCTAAACTAAAAACTGGAGAAAATTATGAAGATTTTAGTAATTTCGGACATTCACGGAAGCACAGAAAATATTGAAAAATTAGAAAACGTTTTTAAGGAATGTGATCTTGTCTTGTTTGGCGGAGATTTTGCCAGATTTAATCATGCAGAAACCGGAAAGCCTGCTTTAGAAGCATTAAGAAAAAGTCATGATTCTGTTTTTGCAGTTTTAGGAAACTGCGACGAAGGAGAATTTATTTCTGAACTTGAAGACGCAGACATGAGCGTTCAAAAAAGCATGGTTTTTACTGACAGCCTTGTTATTGCAGGAAGCGGCGGTGGTTCAAAGTTTTCGGGCGACACTCCTTTTGAACGCACGGAAGATGAACTTTTAGGCGATTTTGATGTAATTAAAAATTCCCTTGAGCAGATAAAAGATGAAGACGGAAAATGCTCCGGCCTTATTTTAATAATGCATAATCCTCCAAAGGATACAAAGGCAGATATGATTCCTGGTGGAATACATGTAGGAAGTGAAAAACTGCGCAACTTTATTGAAGAAGTTCAGCCGCTTTTAGTTGTAACAGGCCACATTCACGAAAGTGCAGGAATTGATAAAATCGGAAACACAACTGTTGTAAATCCCGGTGCCTTACTTGAAGGAAAGTATTCAATAGTAGAAATTGAAAAATCAGCAGATAAGTGGAATGTAAAGTCTGCCCGATTGTGCAGTTTAGGGCAGCTGTAAAATCCGCACAGGGGATAGTAGGGGCGCGCGTAGCGCGTAGTTTTGCCTGAGCAAAAACTATGAAGCGCGGACTGCGCGGAACCCCGGATAGCCCGGTCTGCCACTTGTGGCAGATGTGCCCAAAATAAAAAATAAAATTATTCACCCTTTTTTGTCTGTGCAAAACGGAATCCAAAATAATTGTAAACTTCGTTTGGATCAAAACTGTAACGGTCGCCGGCACAGCAGAATGGCGTATAAACAGAAAAACTTCCTCCGCGGCTTACTCTCTGGCTGCCGAATTCCGGGCCTGTAGCGCGGTTGCCTGCGTCAACTGCCCTGTAATTGCCAAGCCAGTCCCAGACAAACTCTAAAACGTTTCCGCTCATGTCAAAAAGTCCTGCTCCGTTCGGATTCCCGCTGCCAGGTTTTGGCTGGGCTTTTGTTTCAAATGGAGTTCCTGCAGTTCCGACTGTGTGTGTAAACTGAGCATTGTTTGCTGTCCATGCAAGTGCCTCTTCTGGAACTAAATAATTGTCGTTTCCGTTCTGGTCTATTTGTCCGCTTATTAAATCTCCACCCTGAAATCCGCTCTTTGTTCTGCGTGCTGCGTATTCCCATTCTTCTTCAGAAGGCAGTCTGAATCCGTCTGAACCCCAGTCACATTCGCAGAGATCCAGTTTTGTAGTTTCGCCGGCATCTTTTAAAATTTCGCCCTTGTAAGAGTAGCATGGAGTAAGACCGTAAATTTCAGAAAAAGCGTTGCACCAGATTACCGCATCGTACCAGCTTATCATTGTTACCGGCTGATATTTTCCCTGTAAAGTCGGCTTTGCACCACGGCGGCCTTCGCTTCCTTCCTGACCTGGATTTAAAAATCTGTAGCCTGAATCTTCGGCAGTCGTCCTTACCGAATACCACAAATCGTAGGTCGTTTCTGTTCTGTTTAAGTAAAATGGAGTTATCCATCTTGTTTCTGTGTAGGACTGGCTTTTGTCTCCGATTACGTAAACGTCAAACTGCTGTCCGCCAGTGGGGCCGAGTTCAACTAAATCCATGTCGGCAAAAGAAAAATCTTCCTGTTCTGCCTGCAAAGATTGTGAAAACGCAGAATTGAATGCTGCCAAAAGGAATACAGAAAAAAAAGCTGTTTTTGTTATTTTATTCATACTAGCCTCAGTTGAACTAAAGTTGTTTTCTGTTTTTGCGCTGCCTCAGTTTTTTTTGAATTCTTGACATAAAGGTTATTAAAAAGAAAGAACCTGTTGCAAGAACTGCGCAGCCTATGCTTATTATGATAAAACCAGTCCAGCTGTCGCTCTGGCTCCATGGCAGACGAATGTTCATTCCCCAGAAACTTGTAATAAAGGAAATAAGCATTAATGCAATTGAAAAAACTGTAAGCTGCTTCATTGCCATGTTCATGTTGTTTGAAATTACAGAAGCAAAAGCGTCCATTGTACCTGAAATTGTCTGTGAATACGTGCTTGCCATTTCCATAGCCTGCCGGTTGTCTACTTCAACGTCGTCGAGCCAGTCCTGGTCTTCTTCGTCAAATTTAATGATTTTTGTTTTTCTTATTTTTTCAAGTAGAAGCTGGTTACTTTTTAATGAACTTGTAAAATACATCAGCGATTTTTCAAGGTTAAAAAGCTGAATAAGTTCGTTGTTTTCGATTGATTCCTGCAATTCCTGCTGAATTGAATTTGTGCGTCTGTTGATTTCTTTAAGGTAACGAAGGAACATTGTATCGGCACGGCTTAAAATCCGCGTAATAAAGGCCGGAAAGTCTGAAATACTCAGATCTTTTATTCTGTTTGCACTTAAATCTTTTAAAACTTCGCAGTCTGTCCAGCACATTGTAATGATTGTATTTGGAAAGATAATTGCTCCCATTGGAGCTGTGTGGTAGCGGACTTCGGAATTTGGAAGATAAACAGGCAGCCTCATGATTGTAAGAACGTAGCCTTCACCCTGTTCAATACGCGGAAGTTCGTCGGGGTCAAGAGAGTCTACTACATGGTCGTGGTCTAGAGAATAATTCTGTTCAAGAATTGAAATTTCTTTTGATGTAACATTGCGCGCATCAACCCAGAGTCTTTCTTCTGGATTTATTGAATCCCTGTCCTTTTTTACAAAAAATCCGTTTTCCTGCTGCCAGTATGTAATCATTCTTTCCTTCCCCAGATTTCAGACCGATTTTAACACGAAAATCATTTTGTGGGACAGTTTTAACATTCAAACTTAAAATTATTGATGAAATTTTAGTTTTTTTTACTTTTTTTGCTGAATTTTTTGTCATTTTTGAACAATCAGCGCCATTTATTTTAGTGGAGAGAAAAAATAATTGTGGCGGAGTTTTTTATGAAGAATTTTTTTTACGGAAAGAATTTTAACAGTCAAAATTCTAATGAATTTATTTTAAAGTCAGTTTTCTTTTTTGTTCCGGTTTTTGCATCTGTTGTTCTGCTTTTTGTTTTTGACTTTATGCTTTTGTATAAAAAGGAAACAAAAATCGTAAAACGCGATATTGCAGAAATTACGGAGGAACTTCAATCCAATTACGTTGAATATGGAAAATTTCCGGCAACAAAA
>CAVEBK010000069.1:0-10064 GCA_963613915.1 uncultured Collinsella sp. | reverse complement strand
TCAGGCACTTCCTGTACTATAATAACACATAACCGTACATATATAAAGTAGTATTCCTTAATTAGTTCGAATGTCGAGTTTCAATAAAAGCATATCAAATAGCCTCTCGTCGAGAACCTGCCAGCAAGCCGCACGGTTGCGACAAGCGCAAAGTGCGTTTGTGTCAGAACCTCTCCTACGGCTATTTGGCATTTTTTAATAAAATAAACTCGACATTCAGCTATTTATTTAAAACTCGAAATTAAGGTTATTTACAACTACTCCGCCCCATGGAATATTCAGCTTGCTGCAGAGTGTTTTATATTCCTGCTCTTCGCTGGCGGTAGCGGAAGTTGCGTAAAAAGACATATCTTTATACGGCTCTTTTAAAAGCAGGTGTTGATGCTGTTTTTCTGCATTTTCTACCCTTATTGCCTGGTTAGAAACTCCTTCGCGGCTGTCGATTACTTTTACATCTTTGCCTGCGGCTCTCTGAATCTCCCTTGAAACGTGGGTAAAATGTGTACAGCCTAAAATTATTGTATCACAGCTGTTTCTGGCAAAAAAATCTACTGCGGGTTTTACTGCGAGAAGTTTTTGTTCATTTGTTGCCGTAAAAAAATCTTTTTCGATAAATCTTACGAGTTCCGGGTCGCCCCTGCGGACAACCGTACAGTCTGAAGCAAAATCGTCTATAAGTTTTTGACTGTAAGGAGAATTGACGGAAGCATTTGTTGCTAAAAATCCGATTCTTTTGTTTTTTGTAACCTTTGCAGCAAGTTTTATTGCAGGAACGGTTCCTACAATCGGAAGTTCTGGAAAAATTGAACGCAGCCTCTCAAGTGCTGTTACAGAAATCGTATTGCAGGCGATTATGAGGGTTTTCGGCTGCCAGCGGTCAATTATCAGGGAAATTGCCTTTGCAGCGCATTCTGTAATCTGTTCAACTGATTTTTCGCCATAAGGAAAATGTTCGGTGTCGCCAAGGTAAACGCATTTTGCGTCCGGCTGTTTTTGTTTTAAGGCGAGCATATAAGGAATTCCGCCGGTGCCAGAATCTAAAAATGCAAAATCAGCAGATGAAAATTCCAAGTCCATTCTAGTTTCCAAAAAGTGAATTGAATGCAGAACGTGCTTCCTGAGCTTTTGAAGAAGCAGAAGAATCTGTTGAAGAAAATTCACCTTTGTTTACGCTAAAATAGTCGCAAAAGTTTGCTCTTTCTTTGTCTTTTACGAGTTCATCGATTGTTTCTGAACAGCCGTAATGACTTTCAGGTGAATAAAAAGAGCAGTTTATACATGAATGAAGGTCAGCACCGCAATCTGGGCAGACTGTTGTTCTGTAAATTTGAGAAAGTTCAATTTTTTTTCCGCATTTTCTGCACATGGGATTCAGTTTAAATATTTGAATAAAATCATTCAATCCCATACAATTAAGGAATGTTTTTAAATAACATCTGTACTTATGCCGGTTGCAAACGAAGTTCAATTTCTGCAGTTGATGAAGAAGGAAATCTGATTGAAAATTCAGGATTCTGCTACAAACACACTCAAAATCCGGAAGAAGCAAAAAAACGCCTTTTTGAATACATAAAAACTCACGAAAAAATTGTCGGTATAAACTGTTCCGGGCTGACATTCCCGAATTTTGAACTCGGCGGGCACAGATTTTATGGCTGCGACTTTTCGCACTGTTTTTTTTCTGAGTTGAACTGTGTAAAAGTGCATTGCAGGATGTGCAAATTTGATTTTACTGTTTTTACTGACTGCAATCTTGTCCAAAGCAACATGCAGTTTACTTCATTTGCCGGAGCAAAACTGATTCATGTGCTTTTTACGGGCTCGGATCTGATTCAGGACAACTTTAACGGACTTTCGACATACCAGACTTCGTTTGACGATTCCGACCTTTACAACAGCCGTTTTATACGCTCTAAACTTGTAGACACTTCGATCCGCAACTGCAACATAAAAAAGACGATTTTTTTTGAAGCCCAGACAAACAATGTTTCGTTTAAGCTTTCGAACACAAACGAAGCTCTTTTTGAGCAGGAAGGAAGCGCACTTTTTACCGGGCTTGATGACGCAGACCATTCAAAAGTTTTAGAGGCAAAATAAATGAAAATTTACTTTCATATGAACATAGAAAGTTTTTCCAACTGCTACGTTATTGTAAACGAAGAAACTTCTCAGGCTTTAATCGTAGATCCGGGAAAAGTTACAAAAGAAATGATAAACCAGCTCGAAGACAACCACTACAAGCCGGTTGCAGTTTTAGTTACTCATAACCACGCTGACCATTTACGCGGACTTTCCACTTTTTTAAAAATCTACAAGGCTGATGTCTATGCTGCAGAAACAAAGGTTCAGGGAGTACAGACAAAGTTTATTCACGGGGAAGGAAAACTGAATCTTGCGGGCTTAGAAGTTGAATACTTTCCTGTTCCGGGACATTCGCCGGATTCTCTTGTATATAAAATCGGCAGTGTTCTTTTTACAGGTGATGTTATCGGGGCCGGAAAAATCGGTGAAACAAATTCGAATTATTCAAAAATGATTTTGCGCCACGGAATTGAACAGAAAATTTTAACACAGCCGGAAGATACAACGATTATGCCGGGGCACGGACCTTTAACGACGGTTGCGGCTGAACGTTCCTTTAATATTGATATTTAACTGCAAAACTGTGCGCAAGGGATGCCTGCGTGCAAGCACGCTGAGAGTTTGCTGTCGCAAACTCTTTTATTTTACTGTGCGCAATATGCGCACGCCCTTTGCGCTGTCGCGCAAGGGATAGGAAGGGTGCGCGACAGCGCAAACAAACGCAGAGCGTTTGGTCGGAGGCGAAAGCCGTAGCCCTGGATAGCCCGGTCTGCCACCTGTGGCAGATGCGCCCAGAAACAAAAACTATCTTGTCAAAAGCCACACTCTGCCGGCAGCAAGGTTCCATCTTGAAGCTACATAATCTTCGAGCATCTGGGAAGCACCGACAAAACTCTGAGCCTTTGTTTCAAGAATATAGTCAGCTTCTTCCTTTATAAATGTCTGTGCGTGATTGCGGCCTGCCATATCTGTAAAATATTTTTCGCAGGCACTCACAGGACGCTGAAGCATGTAAGCCATAAATTCATTCTGCATTAAATAATTGTCAGAAGTATCGTAATTAAGTGACGGAGTAACCTGAAAATACCTGAAAAGAAAATCAAGGGCGCGAGGGTCTGCACTCTGCAGCGAATAATAAATGCTTGCAACTGTGTCCCTGAAGTCCTTGTCTACAAAGAAAATTCCGTGCCAGCCTTCGTGGGCTACAAAAGTTGTCCGTAAGTAAGAAGGACTTTCCTGGCTGATTGAAATTGCAGCCCCCCGCCCTTCTGCAAACGAACCGTTTTCGTCAATTTTTATAACGCCGTTTGTTAAAAGGATTTCCTGCAGGAGAAGTTCTTTTTTGTTGAGCGGGAACTTTTCTGAACGTGCTTTTTCAAAAAAACGTGCAAGGTCGTAAGCCCTGTAGTCGTGGGCATTGTATCCGTGCTGACCTTTTAGCTGCGAATCCGTTAAAAGATTGCCTTTGTAACCCTGTTTTTCTACAAAAAAAGCCAGGCGGCGGAAAAAGTCATTTTGAATTTCGTAATCTGCCGTATCAAAAAAAAGGATTCCTGCAAAACGATCCCATTCAAAAAGTTCGTAGTCGCTGTTGCGCCAGTTTCTCTTTGGCCAGTTCATTATAAGGCCGGGATCTGTTTTTACAGGATGAATCGGGCAGCCTTCAAACTTTGAAGAATTTTCGAGGAGAATTTTATCAGAAGGAACTGCAAGCACGCTGTCGAGTTCTTCTTCGTTGGAAGTAATCTGAAAATCAGAAAAAGGCGATTTTAGCGAAGCAACTGGAATTGAAAGAAATTTCTGTCCTCCGTTTCGAACGGAAATTTTTTCTCCGCCAATCGTAAAATTAACGGGAGCAAGACCAGAAGATTTTATTTTTAACAGAGGCATCTGCGCATTTTCTGAATTAAATGCAGGAAAACACAATGAAAGCCCCGAAAAATCAATTTTCTTGCTGTTTTTAATTAAGGCTCCGCCGTTAGGAGCAAAAGCGTAGAATTGTCTGCCCTCTGAAAAATCAAAACCAACGGCGGCAGGAACTAATTCAACGCTGGAAACAGAATATTTTGAAGAACTGTTTTTCTGAATAAAAAATCCGCATGGAAAATCTTCTCCGCGGGCAATCGAAAACAAAACGTAAAAAGATTCACCTTCAAAATCTGCCCAATTTACGGAAACTGCAGGCCGCGGGCTTAAAGGCTTTAAAACTGATTTTCTGTTCTTTAAGTCCGTCTTATACAGGAACGAAATAAGGCTTTGTGAATTTGCTTTATCCGTCTTAGTGCTTTTTACCTGAAATTTAATTAAAAGAGCGGAATTCCCCTGCATTGCTCCAAAAATCTGAAGTTTTGAGCAATCATCTTCAGGAAAAATATAATAATCAAAATCTGAAGAACTGCTTTTTACAATGCACTCATCATCACCCTTTTTTGTGTCTGCAAGGCTTTGCAAAGAAAAATCAACAGAGCCGGAATAATCAGTCTGCTGTGGAACTGTTAGATTCAACTTTGTTTTTTGAGTACAGCCTGTAAAAATAAAAAAAATGCAGAGAGAAAGAGACGTCTTTTTTATTAAATTCATTATTTCATCACTTTTTCGCCACGATCCATTGCGGCAAGTCCTGTTTTTACGAGTTCAAGGATGCCGTAAGGTTCAAGCAGGCGAATAAGGCTTTCGATTTTTTCTTCGCTTCCTGTTGCTTCTACAATTACAGAATCAAAGGAAACGTCAACGATGTGTGCACGGAAAATCTGGCAGGTTTCGATAATAACTGCGCGCTGTGTGCCGCTTGCCTTAACTTTTATAAGTGCCATTTCGCGTTCGCAGGTTTCTTCTTTTTTGCAATGGCTGATCGAAATTACTTCAACAAGTTTTGAAAGCTGTTTTTCGATCTGTTCAAGGACATATTCATCGCCGGCAACAACGATTGTCATGCGCGACTGTTCCGGATTATGTGTTTCGCACACTGTAAGCGAATCAATATTAAAACCACGGCGGCTGAAAAGGCCGGAAACACGGCTCAAAACCCCGGATTTATCTTCTACGAGAACTGAAAGAACAAACTTTTCCATTTTTTTCCTCTCAAATTAATTATTCAAAATAAACGCCGAGCAGTCTTATGTCCTGGGCGCTTGTTTTTAAGATATTTACAAAATCGTTTACATATTCTACAGGATTTTCGATAGTCTGCGGAATAACGACATCCGTATAAAACCAGTATTTCCACGGTTTTCCGGCAATCGGGCGCGACTCCAGGCGGTTCATGCTTAAATCAGCCTCCTTAAAAACTCCGAGGGCGTCGTAAAGGGCGCCGGCTTCGTTCTTTGTGGAGAACATTAAGGTTGCGCGGTTTGGTTTCTGTTCGCCAAAATGCTTTGTGCCTTCGTGTGTGTGATTTGCGGCAATTATTACAAACCGAGTGTAATTGTTAGGATTGTTTTCGATTCCCTGGCGCAGAACCTTTAAGCCGTAAAGGTTTGCATTGCGTGCATTTGCAATGGCAGCGCAGGAGATGTCATTTTTCTGAGCAACAAGTTCAGCTCCTGTGGCAGTAGAAACTGTGTCCACGGTTTTATATCCGTACTGTTTTATAAAATTTGAACACTGTGCAAGCCCCTGAGGATGGCTGTAAACGTGTTTGATTGATTCAAGGGTTGCGCCCTTTGGAGCTAAAAGTGAATGTTCAATCCTCAAAGTAACTGCCCCTACAATCGAAATGTCTTCGTAGCGGGTTAGATTGTCATAATTATTGTAAATTGAACCTGCAGTAGAGTTTTCAATTGGAATCATTCCATACTGAACCTTGCCGTCAACAACCTGCTGGAAAATTTCGTCAAATGAATCAGTTTCAACCGGTTCTGCAAAGTCTTCAAAATAATTAAAAACAGCCTGTTCTGCGTATGCACCTTTTTTGCCGGAAAAAGCACAGAGAATGCGTCTTTTTTCGTCCTGCGCAACACAGTTCTTTTCTTCTTTTTTTTCTTCTGCACGAATGTGGGCAACCTGCTTTCCCATTACAGGAGCAAGAGCTTCTATGTCGCGCATTATTTTGTCAAACTGAGAAGGATAAAGAGCCTGGGCAGCATCAGAAAGAGCCTGTTCCGGATGGCAGTGAACTTCTACAATAATTCCGTCGGCACCGGCAGCAACAGAAGCAAGAGCCATCGGAGGAATTTTGTCACGAACGCCAAGAGCATGGCTTGGATCTACAATTACAGGAAGATGAGTAAGGCTCCTTAAAACAGGAATTGAACTTAAATCGAGTGTATTGCGGGTTGCAGTTTCGTAAGTGCGGATTCCCCTTTCGCATAGAATAACCTTGTCAGTTCCGCTCGAAAGCAGATATTCAGCCGACATAAGCCATTCCTGAACTGTTGCACAAAGCCCGCGCTTTAAAATTACAGGTTTGCCAAGTCTGCCAAGACGTTTTAAGAGCTCAAAATTCTGCATATTGCGCGCACCGACCTGGTACACATCAACACCGTTGGCTTCCATAACGGGAATATATTCTGCAGCAACAATTTCTGTTACGACAGGTAAACCGTATTTGTCTCCGGCTTCCTTTAAATATTTTAAGCCCTCTTCTCCAAGCCCCTGAAAAGCATACGGAGAAGTGCGCGGTTTGTACGCACCTCCACGAAGCATTGTTGCCCCGCTCGCAGCAACAGCAGCAGCTGCATCAAACATCTGCTGACGGCTTTCTACGGCACAAGGACCACCGATTGCAACAAGACGGCTGCCACCGACACGGATTATCTGACCACGATTATTCGGAATTTCTACGATTGTATTTTCAGGCTTAAATTCACGGCTTGCAAGTTTGTAAGGCTTAGAAATCGGGACAACTTTTTCTACTCCCGGCAGAACTTCAACTTCGCGGCTGTCCATTGCAAGTCTTCCGACAGCCGCAAGAATCGTCGATTCTTCACCTTTTACTTCGTTGATTTTAAAATTCTTAGATTTTAAAAGCGTTTTTATATTTTTCTTTTCGTTTTCGCTAGCGTCATTTTTAAGAACAATAACCATAGCAGAATAATAGCGGAAATTCCAAAATTATAAAAGTAAAGCTGAATTCTCAAATTTTTTTGGAGCACAATTAGTTTCCCGCGTCCCGTCTTGCGCAGTTCGCTCACGCTCATTGCGGCTGCGCCACAACTGCGCTGCTACAGCCGGGGCTAGGCTTTTTCTGTAATTTTTTACACTTATTCTTCGCGAGCGTAAAATTCTTCAGGCAGAGGAGCTTTTACGCAAATCATTTCTTTTGTTTTTGGGTGCGGGAACGTAAGGGACAATGCATGAAGCATAATTCTTTTAAAAGGTTTTCCGCCGTAAAGTTCATCTCCTAAAATCGAAAGCCCCACAGACGAAAGATGCACCCTGATCTGGTGAGTGCGGCCTGTGTAAAGATGACATTCAATAAGGTTAAAAGGACTTTTTATTCTGCTGACTTCAAAATCTGTACGGCTTTCAAGTCCGCCTTTTTCCGGTGCAACCCTTCCCCACTTTGCGCTCTGTCCTTTAGGACTGATTCTGCCCATTGTAAAATCAACGCTGAACTTTTTCTGTTCAGGCATTTTAGAAACGGCTGCAATGTAAACTTTTTTTGCAGTGTGCTGTTCAAACATGTCGTGGCAGAAAGCATTTACTTCCCGCGTTTTTGTAAACAGAATTACGCCGGAAGTGTCACGGTCAAGGCGGTGCATAATTCCGCAGTACGGCGGATTTTTAGCGTTTGGGCTAGTAATTTTCTGCTTATTAAAAAGGTAGCGCACGACAGCAGCATGCAGATTGTCGCGGCTGTCTACAATAGTTTTTTCCGTCGGAAAGTGCGAAGGTTTATTTACAACAATAATGCAGTCATCTTCGAACAAAACGTCTTTTTGAGTCAGTTCAAAGGAAATATCGTCTGCCTGTTTTTCAAAAAAAAGTTTTTCTTCTTCAATAACGGCTGTAACCGTACTTTTTGCAAAAACAGTAAAGCCGGGAACGCGGACCTGTCTTGAGTTCACCAGAACAGCCCCAGCAACAATCAGCCGCCGGATTTTTGAATTGGAAATATTTTGCCCTAAAACCAGCGGAAGTTCACGCCGCAAAAGTTCATCGAGACGTATTTTAGAATCAGGTTTAAAAGTATAAGTTTTCATATAAAAAAATTGTTCAAAAAGCAGCCGTCATGCTGAACTTTGTTTCAGCATCTCACAAGATTCTGAGACGAGCTTAAGAATGACAGACTAATCAAAACACCTCTAATAACCTAAGTCTTCGTTTACCAGGAACACTTTTATGCGGCCGTTTCCACCGCGCTTTAAGACCTGGATTATATTTATAAGTTCGTCTCTGTCTTCTTCTTTTTTGCCAAAGCGAACGGCGTTTTTGCCTGCTGCAACTGTCGAAGCCCTTTCGCAGGCGTCGGCGAGAGTTTTGCAGATTTTATTTTCGCCGACAAGGGCAATTACAGATTTTGGACCAAAAGAAATTGCGGCAATGCGGTTACCGTTTCCGTCGATGTTTACAGCGTGGCCGTCTTCGCTTACAGCATTAAAACTTGTAAGAAAAACGTCAGCTTCAGATAAAATCCGGCGCATAAGTTCAACGCGTTCTTCGCCTTTTAAAGGTTCACGGTCTAAAACCTTAAAATTCTTGCGGACCAGATCAATCAGGCCGCTTTCCATGCAGCTCATAGAACCGCCCCAGCCTACAACAGCATTCTGCGGAATAACAGAAAGACATTTATTTACAGCCTCTTTTGCAGATTCAAAAACAAAGGCATCAAAACCATTAGCACGGAGAGAAGAAGCAACAGCATTTAAATCCATTTTGGCCTCCAGAAAAGAAATTATCTGTCAGGATTTTAGCATTTTGCGGAAGGTTTTAGAAGAAAAGGAAGTGGAATTTTATTTTCCATTAAAATATAAATCATCAGGGCAAATATCCTGACCTTCTGGCCATTCAATATTAAACCCGTTCGGTTTTACAGATTTAAAATAAGACTCGTCTTTTAATTTTCCATACCACGAACCTTTTATATACGGTTTTACATCAAATTCTTTTTTTTCTCCATTATTAAATTCCAGCAGAAGAAGATAATTTTTTTCAGGAATAACTTTTATAACCGTTGGTCTAAGCATTTTTTACTCCAGTACACTAAGCCTTTATTTTAATGGTTCGATTTTAAATGACTGTTCACCTTCATCAAGAAGTTTCCAGTTTGCCTGTAATTCTTCTTTATGAATTTCTATCCAGGCTTCAACTAATTTTTTCTTAGAAGCAGAAATCGTTTCTTCCATCTGTTCTCCATCAAGAGAAAACACAGATTCCTCATTACCGCAAATTACATGAATATGTGGAAGATGATGCTTTCCACCATGTTCACACTGCATACGAATAATAATTCCGTAAAACATAGAAAGTACAGGCATCTTTTTTTCTCCTCTCGCTTAAAAATATACATTTGAAAAAATCAGGCGTCAATGCAAAAAAAAGCCTGGCTGCTGTCAGAAAAGATTTTCAACAGTGTCCAGGCTTTTGTGATTGGTTGGATTTTTAATTATATAACGGGGAGTTCGCTGTTTCGTATTCCTCTTCGCTAACTAATTCTTTCTTAATAATTTCTAGGTTGTCATCTATAGAGAGCAAAACCAAAAGTATGCCAAAAATGACTGAAGCAGTTAAAATTCCTACAACTGCCCCTAATATCAAACCTAAGAGTAAACCAACATCCTGGAATAGGCTATAACCGTTTATTCCACCTGCAATCACAAAGCCAGCAATATATACAACAATGGCAATTTTAACAACTTTCTTCAATAAATCCTTAAAAAATTGAATCATCTCAAAAACTCCTCTCATGTAAAATAAATTGTTCTGCTATACGGCAGAATAATTTACTATACAACCTTAATTTCGAGTTTTAAATAAATAGCTGAATATCGAGTTTATTTTATTAAAAAATGCCAAATAGCCGTAGGAGAGGTTCTGACACA
>CAVEBK010000068.1:0-10817 GCA_963613915.1 uncultured Collinsella sp. | reverse complement strand
TTAATAAAATAAACTCGACATTCAACTATTTATTCAAAACTCGAAATTCAGGGTAATAAAATAAACTCGACATTCAGCTGTTTATTTAAAATCCGAAATTAAGCAAAAAAATATAATTAGATTTCCCGTCAAACTTGGTATGACTGTTGTCTGTCACGCTGAACATGATTCAGCATCTCATTTTTTTGGAACTAATTCACGCACAATCCAGGAAACTTCTACCATGCGGTGTTCTATGTTTTCGATCCGCTGGAAAGTAAGACAGTCTGCCCGGTGAACCATAATTCCGTTTCTTGTGCTTGCGTAGCCGACGATTACTTCGCCTGGTTTTGGATGACAGCAGCCTGCGAGTTTGTAGACTACGTTTTTCATTCCTTCAACTTTTACTTCGCCTGTGTAACGTTCGTCTGTGCGCTTTACCTGAGCCAGGTCTGGATTTACGCTGCGTTTTTTCCGTTTTTCTTCCTGAATGCTTTTTGCCTTACTGTTATTTGCAGCAAGATCCAGTGCTCTCTGCGCTTCTGCTGCCTTGTCTACAAATGTCGGGTCGTTTGCAACAAGCCAGCTGTGGATTCTTGAACGGGCCTTTGATGTGTGAACTGCCTTTAACTGGTTTTCTGTCGGATGAGCCTGAGGATTTGTTATAACTTCGATAATCTGCGTGTTTTTAAGCGGCTGTGTAAGTGGAATGATTTTTCCGTCTGCCTTTGCACCTACGATTTTTTCGCCGACTTTTGAATGAACATGGTAGGCAAAATCTATTGCATTGCTTCCTGCCGGAAGATGAACTACGTCGCCCTTTGGAGTAAAGACAAAAATTTCATCTGAAAGAAGTTCGCCCTTGAGTTCTGCAAAGAAACTTTCGTCAGAGAGTTTTTCGTTTTTTAAAGTCTGCAGCTGGTTAAAAATTCCTAAATTGCTTACGTCTACCTTGTCGTGGTTTGTTCCTTTTTTGTAGAGCCAGTGGCTTGCAACGCCGTGTTCTGCCTGTTCGTGCATTTCTTTTGTGCGGATTTGAATTTCCAGAGGCCGGCCTTCGCACATAACCGTTGTGTGCAGCGACTGATAGCCGTTTGCCTTTGGCATTGCAATGTAGTCTTTAAAGCGGCCTTCCATCGGCTTCCACAAACCGTGAACAATTCCAATTAAAGTGTAACATTCTGCATTTGTGTCGCAGATTACGCGCAGGGCAAGAAGATCGTAGAGCTGGGCTGCCGGAACATTGCGTTTCTGCATTTTTTTGTAGATTGAATAAAAATGTTTTGCACGGCTGGAAACGCTTACGTTTATGCCTGCTTTTTCTGAAGCCCTGTAAATCGACTGAACTGCCTTTTCGAGATAAGAAGCGCGTTCGCCCTGTTTCTGATTTACGATTGCCTTTATCTGCTGAAAAACGTCCGGATTTGAATATTTTAAGCTTAAATCTTCGAGTTCGTTTTTCATTGTCTGCATACCAAGCCGGTCTGCAAGTGGAGCCCATATGTCTATTACTTCGGAAGCAACAAGACGCTGTTTTTTTTCGTCAATTGATTTTAAGTTGCGCATGCGGTCGAGACGGTCGGCAAGTTTTACGAGGATTACACGGACATCATCAATCATTGCAAAGAGCATTTTGCGGATATTGTCAGCCTGCTGTATTGAAGTTGCATTGATCTTCATTCCTGTAATGCGCGAAGTGTCGTAGACGATTCTTGCAATTACCGGACCAAAAAGAGATTCAACTTCTTCTTTTGTAACGCCCTGAATTTCAAAAATTGAATGTAAAAGTCCGCAGACTATGCATTCGCCGTCCATTTTAGATTCTGCAAGGATTGCTGCAACCCGCATTGGATGCAGATAGTAAGGTTTGCCGCAGGTGCGGGTAAGAATGGAAGTTTTTTTATAAAGAAAATCCCAGGCAAGGGTAAAACGTTCTTTTTCTGACTGCGTGTAGTTATTGCCAAAGGTTTCGAAAAACTGAGACAAAAGCAGATCCCGGTCAACTTCAGAAGTGTTCCTGATTATGTCGAATGCCATAAGCCATCTCCCATAAAAAAACGCATTAGCTGTAGCACAGACGTTTAAAAAACTGCAGCAACAGAAATATACCACAATTAAAAACTTGAATGAATGGGAATTACGGAAAAAAAAGGAGTGTGAAACTGTACTCGTCATTCCGGGCTTGATCCGGAATCTCGTGATGAAATAAATGCGGATAGATGCTGAAATGAGAGATATTTGAGATTTTTTTAATTTTTTTATAAAATCTGCCGAAACTCAAAGGGATAAACTGTCGGATTTTCTAAATGTTTTTGTAATCTGGAAAATCCGGCAAAAAAAATAAAAGCCCATTACCCCCCCCCGTACATTTGTACTGATATTTTGAACTGTGGGGGGTGTAAAAAGTGGAGTCATGGAGCCTTTTATGAAAAAAAATGTATTTTTTGTTTTTACAGTGCTTTTTTCTTTAATTTTGTTCGGCACATGTAAAGTTGGTCTTGGTTCTTCGGTTGATATTAACGATCCAAAAATTGAAATAAAATATCCGGCTTCCGGTTCTGTAATAAAAGACACGTTTACACTTTACGGAACCTGCAGCGACGACAAAAGCATTAACCGCGTAGAAGTTTCTGTCCTTAATGCTGAACTTTCTGCAAGTGAACGCGAAAAAGAAGAAAACTTACTCGTAAAAAAAGAGCGTGCAACTGTAAGTGGCGGTCAGGAATGGAGCCTTTCTTTAAACCAGAAAGTGGAAGACACTGACGGTGAAACTGATTCAGCTCATTCTTACAACGGCTGGCAGTTTGCCGACGGAAAAATCATTGTAAGGGCGATTGCCTACGACGACGAAGGAAGAAATTCCGGTACATACGAAGTAACTTACGACATTGACAACACAGCTCCAGTTTTAATTGCAAGTGCACCGGGCGTTGTTATTGATTCAACTTCTTCTACTCAAAAATACAGCGAATACGGAACTTCTTTTTCGATTAAGGGCGAAATGTCAGAAGACCACAGTGCTTCCATTAATGTTGCCGTTTACAACGAAAGTGATGACATTTCTACTGCGACTGCGCTTTTAAACAAAACTTTTGATTATGTAACAATTTCAGAAACTTCTCCTTACGAAATTGCCCGTTCCGTTACAGGCAGTTCAACTTCAGGCAACAGCAAAAAACAGAATTACATTGATAT
The DNA here is from genome assembly GCA_963613915.1 of uncultured Collinsella sp. Lineage (GTDB taxonomy): Bacteria > Spirochaetota > Spirochaetia > Treponematales > Treponemataceae > Treponema_D. The sequence goes on along the minus strand of CAVEBK010000068.1, from coordinate 7,643 downwards.
TTATGTTGGTGCTGGTGCAACAGAACTCCCGGATGCTCAGGACGGAAGCGACGGAACAAAAAAATTCAAAACTGTAATTACGCTTACAGACAGTGCAAAGATTTACGTAAATCCAAAAGAAATTACAGACCCGGACAACAATACAAACGAAACAACCGGCAACTCTACAACCTGGCTCTTTTTGTACAGCGATGTTTATTCAACCTACCAGGATCCGGAAAGTGAATATGCTTATACCGTCGATGATTTTAAGGAACTTGTAAACGAAACAAAATTTGCCGATGGCGGATTTTCAACTCTTGCAGACTTCCGTGCCCTAAGAAATTCAATTCTCGACACTCACAAAAAGTCTGACGAAACTCCTTTAGCTTTTTCCCTTAACCCTTATGCAACTCCAACTTATTCAATCAGTGGATTTGGCTTAGGCGAAGACGGTTCTGTTACCGGCGACAGTGTTAGCGGAGACCTTTTTAACGGCAAGGCAGCAGTGGATTCTACAATTGTAGTTGTTGCAAACAAGGCTACTGGCAGCACAAGAAAATTAGATCCTTCAACCTTTAAACTCTGGGCTTATCCGCTTGGTTCTCTTGAAGAATCTGTAGAAAAAGCAACTGTAAAAGAATGTATTGCGCTTTTAAAGGAAGCAGACTATCAGGGACAGTCTGTAGAAACAGTTGACGGCAGTGTCGTTAAAAAGACTAAACCAGAATTACAGGACTCAGACGGCAACGAAGTTGAACTTACTGACGCTCAAAAAGCAGTCTGGAACAACCTTGTTCTTCTTGGAGAAAATTCTTCTACGACAAAGACAGAACAGGATTCTGACAATTTTGAAGTAAAAATAAGCGAAGACTCAATAAAAATCGAAGCAAACAAATATTATCTTCTCGTTGCAACCGGATCTGATGTTTCTGGAGATCAGTTTGCACAGAATTCATATTACGGCTTTATCGGAGTTGACAACTTTCAGCCGGCTTCAATTTCGGAAACTGCAATCGGTTCAACCGAAGTTTACAAAACTGCAGGCGGAGAATTAACACTTTCTGGCGTAATCAGCAAAGGTTCTGTAGACATTGCCAGCGTTTATATTGAAGATTCACTTACAGGCCACCAGTACGTTCTTGACGAAGACGATATTGTTCAAAGTTCAACAAATGCTTCTAACTACAACTGGAGCTACACGTTTATTGCAGACAGTTCAAAAACTTTTACGGAGGAAGACGACTATCAGAATTACGTTGGAGCAGGTGAACACACATTTACAATCCGCGTTGTTGACGTACAGGCAAACAAGTCCGAAGTTGTGCGCATTGTAAGCATTGATATGACTCCGCCTGATATTTCTTCGTTTATTTTAACTCCAGTTACAGAAGTAACTTCAACAGTTGATGAGCAGGAAACTGTAACAGAATACGTAAACGGTAAAATCACGGTTAGCGGAACTGCAACGGATTCAAACGCATTTAAGGATTTTGACCTTGTAATAACAGATTCAGACGGGAATACTGTAGATTTAACGGATTCAGAAGGAAATTCAAAAAATATAATCTGCTCACAAAGTTACGATTTAACTAAAAACTACATGAGCTGGTCTTATGTAATTGACACAACAAAACTCGACGACGAAAAAACTTACACTCTTACTGTAAATGCAACTGACGGCGTTGGAAATTCAGGCAGCAATAAAAAAGAAATCAACATAAGGCAGAGCACAGACACTCCGTCAATAACTTTAAACAATGCTGAAAGCTATGATTCTTTCGACAGGATAAACGACGGAAGCACAAACATTTTTGGAACTGTTTCAAATAATAAGATTAGTGCAACCGTAAGCGACGATGATGGAATAAGTTCAATCACAGTTACTTTTGTAAAAGAAGGCGAATCAGAAAATGCTGCTGAAGCGATAACATATACTCCTGGCGGAAAAACAACTTACAGCTTAAACTGCCAGATTCCTTCAGAACTCGAAGATGGCGGTTACACTGTAACAATTACTGTAAAAGACACTCTTGAAGAAACTTCTGTTTCTACAATTGAATACAAATTCTGTATTGCTGTTTCTTCTGCAGTGCCGGCAATTCAACTTACGCAGACAAATGACTATTCTTACTACAGAACAAGCCTTTCGTTATCTGGAACTGTAAGCGGACAGAGCGTAAAAGTTAAGGCAGCTTACCCGGATAGCGTAAAAGGAAATTATTCAACTGAAAGCTCCGTAAGTGCAACAACATTTACAGATACTGCAGATATTTCTGCTCTTGATGACAACAAAAAAGATGGTTACAGCGTTACTTACACTGCAACCGACCGCTGGGGACAGACTGCTGCACAGACTGTAACTTTCTACAAAGACACAACGACTCCTGTTTTTGACGGCGACAGCTTTATGCTTGACCGCGTAACAACTGTTGCAGCTGTAAATAAGTCCTGGTTCAGTTCTTACAACCCGTCGTTAACAATAAAATACAGCGAAGCAGCTGGCAGCAAAGACAGGGATTTAATCCTTTACATCTGGGTAGATCCTTCTAGTGACACAGGTTCTTCTGTTGTTAAGGGCGACAAAGAAAAATATTCTTCAAAACTCGAAAACAAGGCTTCTTCTTCTGACACTGTTACATTCTCTACTGTAATCAGTCTGGACAGTTCTTCTGATAAAGCTGAACACACTGTTTATGTTATGGCGGAAGATCTTGCTGGCAACGAAACTGGGGTGCAGGAATTTAATGTTCACATTGACCTTACAGCTCCTTCTGCAGGCAGTAAATTCTTCAGGCACGAAAATCTTTCGAGCTACGAAGTTAGTGGCGGTGAAGTTTTAACAAATAAACAGAACGACATTTATTTTTACGGAACAGTTTCTGACTCTTTAAGTGGAGTTGCAAAAATAGACGGACTTGCATTCTCTTCTACAAAGATTGACGGCTGGAGCGTTAAATATTCTACAAACGAAATTGAAGATTCTTACACAGCTTCTACTTTTGCAGCCTTTGTAAGCAATGCAGATTTTGCAGAATACGATAGCATTACAGATAAAACTGCAATAAAATCATGGCAGATAATAATTCCAAAAGAAAAACTTTCTACAGGGGAATTGACTGCGGTAGCTTACGACAATGCAGGCCTGCAGACAAATATTTCTATTGCAAAAATTACAGTTGATACTTCAGCTCCTGTGGTAAATTACGACACCGTAAAGGACGCAGATGCAGACAGCACGGGAACTTATGTAAATAAGAAAATTCAACTTACGGGAACAACAAAAGATTCAAGAATTGCTGAAGTAACAAACGTACAGTACAGAGTTTATGATTCTGTTGACTCAAGTACTCCAGGTGACTGGAAAGACGTTACTGTTGGAAACGGGGACAGTGGCGTTGTTTACAAGATTGACTCAGACGGAAATTTTACCAGCGAAAAAGCAGATTCCCTCTGGGCAGATGATTCAACCGCTTACAGCTGGAAGACTAACGCAATTGACACTCAAAGCCTGTTTGCAGATTCAAAAACAAAAGCCGTAAAGGTTGACTTTAGAATTGTTGCAGCTGACACAGCCGGAAACGACAGCATTCACACTTACACACAGGACAGTGACGGAACAATCAGTCCTTCAGAAGTTGACGGAAACGTAGTGCAGCTTTATGTTGATCAGAGCACAGATCGGCCGAAAATTACGATTACAAACCTTGACACTTTAGACGGCACTTATCTTTTGAACCAGGGCACGAGTGCAAAAATTACAGGACAGATTACAGACGACGACAGCAACAGCAGCGGAATCCAGGTTAAAAAACTCATAATTTCTGATGTTGAAGTTACAGACGGCAATGTTCCTTCAAACGGCGGAACTACAACGCTTTCTAATTCCGGAACTTTTACATTTGTACCGGCAGCACCAGAAAAAAACGGTTCTAAAACTTTGTATATTTATGTTGAAGATAACCAGGGCGGAGTATTCTACACAACAGCAACGACAGAAACTGCCGTAAATTATCTTGCAAATCCGAAAATTACAGTCGGCAGCACTCCCCTTACACCCGAAGAAAATTCAAAAGTATTTGAATACAAATTTGACTCAGAAAGTCCAAAGGTAACTTCTTCTAAAGGTGTTTTGTATTCTGATGCAGCTGGAAGCCAGGTTGCCCAGGACTCAGACGGCAATGATTTTTCTTTTGACCGCACAAATTCTGATATAGGCTCAGGCTTTAAGGCTGGTGGAACTGCACGCCGCTACATAAGATTTAAGTTTGAAGCTACAGACGCAAACGGCATTGCAGGAATGACCTTTAGCCCGTCAGACGGCAGCAGCACAACAAGCTTTAAGGCATTAAAAACAGGTACAGTTTCTTCTACAGATTATGAAAAAAACGGAACCTTTAGCGCAGAAGGCACAAAAGGTGTCTGGACAACTGGAATAATTGACCTTAGCGAAGTTTCTACAGGAACGGTTTCTGCGGTTTTAACTGTTTTTGATAAATCTAACCGCTCTTCAACCCAGACTCTTAGTTTTTCTGTAGATAACAAAGGACCTTCCCTCAGTGTTAATACTCCTTCTAAAGCAGGAACTGAAGTAACCGGCAGCGTTACTTTAAGCGGAACAGTTACCGATACTGGCGATGCTGGTGTGCAGAACGTTTACTGGCTTATTCCAACGAGTACTCAGCGTGCTCTTAGTGATACAGATCTTGCAGCTCTTACATGGAACGGTGGAACAGATTCTTTTATTTCGACCTATGTTCTTTCTACAGGTGCATGGGGATTCTGTTTTGACGGAAAGTATAACACTGCAACTTCTGATTCAACTAACCATATTTATAAGGCAGGAAACCCGAAACTCGAAGTTTACGACAGTTCTGATTACGCAACAGTGGTAGAAGACGGACCAGTTTACACACTTCCTGTTTACTTTAAGATTGTTGATAAATTCGGCAATTACACGATACAAAAAGACTTTTACGTAAAACACAACCCTGACGGCGACAAACCAAAGGTAAAATTTACTTATCCGACAAGCTCGGAATATAAAACCGATACCGACTACGTTGTTTTAGGCGGAACAATCCGCACAACCGGTACTGCAGAAATTCCAAGCGGAACTTCTACCGTAAACTCTGTTTATTACCAGCTCGGAAGTGCAGACGGCGCAGACAAGGTAACTTCTTCTACTTTTGGAGATGACGCAAAATCAAAATGCAAAGACTATGGTTATACGGTTGTAAGCGCTTATGACGTTATAAATGAAGTTACAGGAAGTTCTTTAGATTCAACTTCTACTATCAGCGACGACAGTCTAAAAGAATACGGTTTTGAATCCAGAGACAAACTAGACGCATGGTGGGGAATTAAAGCCGGCGGAACTGCGTCATGGAACGTAAGCTTAAATTCTAAGGGTGAATTGAATCCTTCTGTTTCCAGCTCAACTGATAATGTAACAACAAACCTTGTCATGAGAGCCTGCGGTGTAAATGCCGACGGAAAATTTGGTAACTGGACAACTGGAGACGACATAATTGCAATCCACATAGACAACACAGCCCCTGTAATTTCTGCTGTGGTAAATCAATATCCTTCTGCACTTGCTACAGGCACACTTACTGCAGAACCGGCAACTTCTGCAAGCCAGAACTACGACGCTGGAATGTACTTAAAGGGTAGCTGGTATCTTGTTGTAGACGTATTGGACGAAACTGAAGTAACCGAATATACAGTTAATGAAGACGGAATCTCAAATTCAAACTATTCTGTTTTAGAAAACGTTACTACGGGAACAGCTGGTAACAGTGACTATAAAAAAGGTTACAGACTTTATATTCCAGTTAATAAAGATAAAGAATCTGTTACTTACACTGTAACTGCGACAGATGCAAACCACAGTGTAAGTTCCAGTTTTGAATTCAATATTGACAATAAGGCTCCTGTGTTTAGTGCAATCAGTGGAAACGGAACAGCCTTAACCGCTGATTCTAAAATTGCAGATTCAAACTATCGCTTTACTCTTTCTGACACAACGAGCGACTCAGGCTCCGGACTTAATCGTGTTGCATTCTACTTTGTGCGTAAGAACCCGGAGAATACAAAAACTTATTCTTCTGAAGTTGTTCTTGACCCGATGATTACAACAGGCACAGCCGGCACCAAGATTAGTTTAAGTGACCTTGAAGAGCTTACAATAACCCAGGATACAACTGACTACACACTCTACGCTAAAAAACAGACTGGCTCTGCTTCAACAGTGGACACCTTTACTTTAACAGGCACGGACAGCCACATACGTTCAGGCGGTTTAATTTACATTGACGGCGTTTACCGCCTTATTACAAAGATAGAAGGAACAACCGTTACATTTGAACCTTCTCTTGCAAAGACGAGCACTTCAATTGATGCTTACTTCCCGATTGCACAGATTGTAGACAATACTGCGAACGAAAAAATTTCAAGTTATGCAGACAATCCGTTTAACATTACATCTGGTGACGACGGAGACGGAATGCCGGAATCATTCTCTAAATCCGGCTCTAACGTAACCTGGGACGCAAGTATTCATACAACAAACATGCCTGACGGTCCTGTAAGCCTTGTTGTCCTTGCATTTGATAAAGCAGGCAACGTAAGCGGCCAGTCTTTTAACCTTATGATTGCAAACAATGCTCCGCGTATGGCAAAACTCTGGCTTGGAACTGACCTTAACGGAGACGGCAAATATTCCAGCACAGACACGCTTACAGAATTTGTTGAATACGACATTATCGGTGCCGAAGGAACAGAACAGTCTGCCTATGAACTTGATTTTGAAGCAGAAAAGACCGACGGAACGTTAAAATACAAGGCTGGAAAATTCAGCGTTAAAAACGGACTTGCAGTTGTAACAGAATTTACAGGCGGCAATGGCGAAATTGGAATGGTTTTAAATACTTCTGCTACTGACACAACGGCAACAAGTGGAACAGTTCAAGCGGCTGATTCAAAAGATGTTGGAACAACTGATACCACAAAAACTCTTTCTGGTACGAGTGTTTCTTCCAGCTTTACGGCTTATTCAAAAACAAACAGCGTTTATGCATACGTAATTGCAAAAGATACGCTCGGAGATGACAGCACTAAAAAAGCCATGAGCTTTACGTTCTGGGACAGCACAGAAGAAACTGTTCAGGGAAGCACAAGCCAGAATGCTGTTTTGTATATTCCAGATTTTGTAATTGCTCAGACTGACACAACTGCACCAGTTGTACGCATAAATCCGTTCTACTGGAACAGTTCAAGCGACAACTCTTTGTACGACAACAGCTTAAATAACGGTCATATTGAATTAGAAGCCGACTGGAAGAATGCAAGCGGCTACGACAGCACTGCTTCAAGCGGTGAATACGACGGTGACCCTAAAGTTTCGGGCAAGGTTGTATTTACAGGAACAGCGTACGACAACTCAAGAATCGCTACGCTTACTGCCACCTACGGCACATTAACTGCAACAGTTAGTTACGATTCTTCAACTGGAAAGTGGAGCAGTGCAGGCACACTTTCCAGCGACGGCTACGAGTTTAAAGTTTACGACGCAGACTTAACGCCTGCAAACTTTACGACAGACACCGCATACTTTAACCAGAAAGGCCACAAAGTATACTGGACACTCGAAGTTGATACTG
>CAVEBK010000067.1:0-10832 GCA_963613915.1 uncultured Collinsella sp. | reverse complement strand
AATAAAATAAACTCGACATTCAACTATTTATTCAAAACTCGAAATTCAGGGTATTTATTGTTCAATCGCTTTTACTGCAGCACGGACAAGTGCGCTTTCGCCTTTTTTCATTACGAGAAGCTTGCCGTTCTTTGCTACTACGATTAAATCTTTTACACCGCAAAGGCTTACAGGAATGTCGCTGTAGACAAAATTGTTTTCGCTTTCTATCTGAACAACCCTGTTGTTTGCAGGATTTTTGCACAGTTCACTGAATGTATCCCAGCTTCCTACGTCTGTCCAGTTAAAGGTTGCCTTTACAGTTGCTGCGTTTACTGATTTTTCTGCAATTGCCTTGTCAACAGCAATAGAAGGAACATCCTGATAGGAAATTTCCATTTCCGGCCAGTTTTTTATTACATAAACGCCGTTAAGCTGTTTGAGAGAAGGCTTTTTACCCTTTTCAATTGCTTCAAAAGCTGAACTTACCTTTGGAGTGCAGTTTTTCATTTCTGCTAAAAACATTCTGCCTTCAAATGCAAACATTCCGGAATTCCAGAAATATTTTCCTGAGTCAAAATATTCTTTTGCGGTTTTTTCGTCTGGTTTTTCCTTAAAGTTTTCAATTCTGAAAGTGTGTCCTTCTCCCGTTAAGTCTTCTCCAGCCTTTATGTAGCCGTAACCTGTGCTTGCGTAAGTCGGGGCAATCGAAAAACATACAAATCTGCCGTTTTCTGCAGCCTTTGCTGCGTTTGTACAGTCAATGCAAAACTGAGAAACCGGGGAAATTACGTGGTCGCTCGTTAAAACAAGGAAAGTGTGCGGCATTTCAGGTTCAAGCTTGTAGACAAGTTCAACTCCTGTCATTATAGCAGCGGACGTGTGCTTTGGAGCCGGTTCAGCAAGAACGATTGATTCTGCAAGCAGTTTTCTGGCTTCGTTTTCTTCAGAAACTGAGGCAAGGCGTTTTATCTGCTCTGTACATTCTTTTTCTATATCTTTGCGGGTTACTACGACAATTCTTCCTGAAATTTTAAGGGAAAGAGCACGGAGCAGACTTTCCTGCAAAAAAGAAATATTGTCATTTAAAGCCATAAACTGTTTTGGATGCGTCGGGCTTGAAGCCGGCCACAGTCTTTCTCCGAAACCGCCAGCCATTATAATAACGTCAGTAATCATTTAAGTTTCCTGCTTTTATTGTCTGTCAAAAAGATCGATTCTGCGCTGATGGCGGCCGCCTTCAAATTCGGTATTTAAGAATTTGTCTGCAATCATTTCTGCCATTTCGTAAGCAATGATTCTAGCCCCCATACACAGAACATTCGCGTTATTGTGCTTTCTTGTGTATTCTGCCATTACTAAATCTGTACAAAGAGCAGCACGGATTCCTTTTTCCTTGTTTGCTGCCATGCTCATTCCGATTCCTGTTCCGCAGATTAAAATTCCTGATTCAGCCCTGCCATCTGCAACAAGCTGGCTTACTTTCTGGGCAAATACAGGATAGTCAACACTTTCTGCTGAATCTGTTCCGACATTGATTACTTCGTAACCTGCTGCCTTTAAATGTTCTGTTAAACGTTTTTTGTATAAATATCCTGCATGATCTGCACCAAGAGCAATTGTTTTAGACATAATTTTCCTCTTAAATCCTTCAGTTTGAATTTTTTGAATTTCAAAGAATGAAAAAGATTTTAGCACAAATCAATTTTCAGGGCAATGTACGCAAACAAACCGCACAAAAGCGAATAAAACGGTAAAGATCCGAATTTAAAAATTGTTATATTGACATCTATTACTTATATATCTATTATTGTTAGCGATAGTTAATTTTTGTAAGTAATTACTATTTTTTTTATGCAAGTGCTAACGTAACTTAGCAGGAGGTTATTATGCCGTTGCTTTTAGCTTCTGTTGGAGATGAATTTAGTGTTTCTGCAATTTCAGGAACTCCATCTGTAAAACAGCATCTGGCAGATATTGGTTTTTCTGAAGGTGCAAAGGTTACAGTAATTCAGAAAATTGCCACAGGTCTTATCGTAAAAGTAAAAGAAGTTCGTATTGCCCTTGACCGCAGTATGGCAACAAAAATTCAGGTTAATTAAGGGCCTGAGAGCCCGGAAATTAGTGTTGTAACAGACACTAAGCAATAGGAGAAATACATGAGCACATTGAAAGATGCGAAGGTTGGCTCTACCGTAACTGTCACAAAGATTGACGGTGAAGGAGCTGTAAAGCGTCGTCTTATGGACATGGGATTTACAAAGGGATGCAAGCTTTTTATAAGAAAAGTTGCTCCACTCGGAGATCCTGTAGAAATTACAATCCGCGGATACGAACTTTCTGTTCGTAAGGATGATGCCGCAAATATTGAAGTTGAATAAGAGGAACAAAATGAGTACAAAAATTGCTCTTGCAGGAAACCCGAACTGCGGAAAAACCACAATGTTCAACTCTCTCACAGGTACAGTTCAGTATGTTGGAAACTGGCCTGGAGTAACAGTTGAAAAAAAAGAAGGCAAAGTAAAAGGTTCAAAAGACCTTATCGTAACAGACCTTCCTGGAATTTATTCACTTTCTCCATATACAAATGAGGAAGTAGTTTCACGCGATTACTTAGCTTCAAATGAACCTGCTGCCGTAATCGACATTGTTGATTCAACAAACATTGAGAGAAACCTTTATCTTACAACTCAGATTCTTGAACTTGGAAAACCTGTTGTAATTGCATTGAACATGGTTGATGCCCTCAAAAAATCCGGAGACAAAATCAACACACAGAAACTTGCAGACAAATTAGGCTGTAAGGTTGTAGAAACCGTTGCCCTCCACGGAAAAGGAGTTAAGGAAGTTGTTGCTGCTGCCCAGGAAGCTGCAGACGAAAAGGCAGCTGCTCCAAAAGCATGTTTTGCTTCTGACGTTGAAAAAGCAATCAGCGCAGTAATTGAACTTCTTCCTTCTGAAGTTGAAGAATCAGTTCGCCGCTGGACTGCAATCAAAGTTCTTGAGCGCGACAGTGTAATTCTTTCAAAACTTGCTTTGAGCGAAGAAGCAAAGGCAAAGGCAGAAAACGAAACTCTGGGCCTTGAAAAAGCTCACGATGATGATATTGAATCAATCATTACAAACGAACGCTACAACTACATTACTTCTGTTCTTGACGGAGTTCTCGTAAAATCCGGAAAGACAATGACAATGTCAGACAAGATTGACCGTGTTGTTACAAACCGCATTTTAGGTCTTCCGATTTTTATTGCCGTTATGTGGTTCGTTTACTGGGTTGCAGTTTCTACAGTTGGTACAATGGGTACAGACTGGGCAAACGACGTTCTCTTTGGAGAATGGATTCAGGGCGGAGTTCAGACCTTACTCGAAAATGCCGGGGCTAACGAAATCCTTACTGACTGTATCGTAAACGGTATTCTCGGAGGGCTTGGTGCTGTTCTTGGATTTGTTCCGCAGATGGCAGTTCTCTTTGTTCTTCTTTCTATTCTTGAAGATGTCGGTTACATGGTTCGTATTGCATTCGTTATGGACCGCGTATTCAGAAAGTTTGGACTTTCAGGAAAATCATTCATTCCTCTCCTTATCAGTTCTGGTTGTGGAATTCCTGGAATTATGGCAAGCCGTACAATCGAAAACGAAAACGACCGCCGCATGACAATCATGACGACAACCTGGATTCCTTGTGGTGCAAAACTTCCTGTAATTGCAATGATTGCAGCTATTCTTGCAACAAAGTTTACAAGTTCAAATGCTTCATGGGTTGGACCTTTGATGTACGTTCTTGGTATTGCAGCAGTTCTTCTTGCAGCGATCATTCTTAAAAAGACAAAGTATTTCCATGGACCTGCAGCTCCATTCATCATGGAATTGCCTCAGTACCATATTCCTCAGCTTAAAACAGTTCTTCTTCATACATGGGAACGCCTGTGGTCATTCATTAAAAAGGCCGGAACAATTCTCTTCCTTGCCTGCCTTATTATGTGGTTCCTTTCCAGCTACGGATGGCAGCCGAATACTCAGGAAGTTACTCTTGCAGACGGAACTGTAGAAGAAGTTGAAGCAGGAGGCACGACATTTGGTCTTTGCGATGCTGATTATTCAATCATGGCAAAAATCGGTGGCGGACTGCGCTATATCTTTATTCCACTTGGATTTGGAAACGAAGACGGTGGCTGGCAGTGTGCTGCTTCTTCAATTTCAGGTTTCTCTGCTAAGGAAGGAATCGTAACGACAATGGGTGTTCTTGCAGGTGCCAGCGACGAAGATACAGAAGCACTCGCAGGAGCAGGAAGCCTTGCAGACATTGACCTTGAAGCAACAGCTGAAGGTGAAACTGCAGAAGCTGAAGAAAGCGAAGAGGAAGAAGAAGGAAATGCTGTAAACGCAGTAAATGCCATTGCAAAATGGTTCCCTACAGGACTTGCAGCATTCTGTTTCCTCTTATTCAACCTGCTTGATTCACCTTGTCTTGCTGCTATTTCTACAATGGCAAACGAATTGCACGACAGAAAGTGGTTCTGGTTTGCAATTCTTTTCCAGAATATCTTTGCATACATCGTAACGATGATTGTATTCCAGATCGGCTCCCTTATTTCAGGAGTTTCTTTCGGAAACGGATATTCAATTGCTGGTTTAATCTTTGCATTTATTTTCCTTGCTGCATTCATTTTTGGTTTAGTACGCAAAAATCCATACGCAGAAATTGATGCAAGAAAGTAGCTGATACTTTTATAAACAAATGTCGGGTTGTTTTTATAAAAAATGCTGAATAGCCGTAGTCGAGGTTCTGACACAAACGCATTCTGAGCGTAGCGAAGCATGCGGTTTGCTGGCAGGTTCTCGACGAGAGGCTGTTTTGGGTGTTTTTATCAAAACCCGGCATTTACTGTATATTTTGCAAAGGTAAAAAACATGATTGCAAATGTAATTTCAGTATTACTGATTGTTTTGTGGACAGTTTTTGTTATTCATTCAATTATAAAAGCTAGGAAAAAAGAAAAAAAATCAGGAATTCCGTCCGGCTGTTATTCATGCAGGGCTTTTCAAAACGGAATGTGCAAAAAACACTGTGAGGCAAAAAAATGATAAATGTTATTCTTATTGCTTTAATCGTACTCTTTGCTGCCGGAGGAATTCGTTCAGCCGTAAAAAGGGCACACGGAGAAAGCTGCTGCAGTGGTGGCGCAAATGAAGTCCTGGTTGAAGTTCAGGACAAAAACAAAAAGAACTACCCTTTTACCGCAACCGTAAAAATCGAAGGAATGAAATGCCAGAACTGTGCAAGACACATCCAGAACAAATTAAACGAAAACGGAATGTGGGCAAAGGTAAAATTTCCATCTAAAACAGCAGTAATTTTATTAAAAGAAGAAGATTCAAAAGAAAAAATAAAAAAAATAATCGAAGATTCAGGTTATTCCGTAACTTCTTACACTCAAAAATAAGTTTTTTCTGTATCTGTTTTTTTATTCAAACTTTTCTAAGGCTTCAACTGCGTGCTTTACGCAGTCCGGGCAGGCACATAAAACTTTTCCTGTGTCTATGCCTTTCAGCTCGCGGCAGATTAAAGCCCCGCTTTTCTTTTTAAATTCTTCAAGGACAGTTTTTGCAACGCCAACTGTTCCCTTTCCTTCTGTCAAAAATCCGGCAACAATTACGCTGCCGATTAAGGCTCCGCAGGTGCTTTCCATACAGCCCATTCCAGCTGCAAACCCTGCACCAAGATTGTTTAACAGAGCGTCATCAGCATTTATCCTGTCTTTATAAACATTTAACACAGCCTGGCAGCAGTTGCACTGTCCGCTGGCTTTTAAGGCGGCTGCTTTTTCTGCACGTTCTTTATTCGTCATATCGGTATCCTAAAAAAAATAAAAATAGACGGCACTATTCTTCTGATGCCTTGTTTTCGAATTTTGTATACGAATTAAGGAAGAGAAGGTTTACATCTCCAATCGGACCGTTACGCTGTTTTGCAACAATCAGTTTTGCGTCCTGAACAGGTTCACTTTCGCCCTCTTCTGTCTTTTTGCGTTCACGGTGAATAAACATAACAACGTCAGCGTCCTGTTCAATAGAACCAGAACCTCGAAGCTGTGCAAGAGTCGGCTCAGCACCTTCGGCGTCGCGGGCAACCTGACAGAGGGCTACAACAGGGATATTCAATTCGCGGGCAAGGCTCTTTAAGGATTTTGAAATTTCAGAAACCTGCTCATAAACTGGAGCCGAACTGTTTTGAGTGGAAATAAGACCGATGTAGTCAATAAAAATAATCTGTACACCCTTAGACTGAACCATTCGCCTTGCCATTGCCCTTAAATCAAGAAGCTGCATGTTCGGTGTGTCAACAATGTAAAGCGGAGAATCAAAAACCCTTCCTGCTGCATCGTTGATTTTCTGCATGTCATCAATTTTCATTATTCCTGAACGGATTTTACCGCCTGGAACACGGCTTACCTGAGAAAGCAGGCGCTGACCAATCTGTTCAAAAGACATTTCCAGAGAAAAAAATCCGCACGGAATTTTCTGGTCAATGGCAATGTTTTCCATCATGGAAAGAGCCATGGCTGTTTTACCCATGGAAGGACGGGCACCGATAATGCTCAATTCGCTTTTCTGAAATCCACTCGTCATGCTGTCAAGACGTGTAAATCCGCACGGAATACCAGAATAGGTTGCATGATTATGATAATGCTTGTCGATTATTTCCGTCGTTTTCTGAATTACTTCGTGCATGTCATGAATTGCAATCGTCTGTCCCATGTCTGTCAGGGCAAAGATTTTCTTTTCTGCTTCTTCAAGAATTGCACGGCTTTCGCGGGAATCATCAAATGCAGATGTTTTTATTTCAGAAGAAATTTTTATAAGATTGCGTCTTGTTGCTCTGTCAAGAACAACATGCGCATAGTAGTCAATGTTTGCAGCCGACGGAACTCCATCCGTAAGGGAAGCAATATAAGCCGCTCCCCCGGCCTTTTCCAGCAGGTTATTTTTTGTAAGTTCGTTTGTTAAAGTTAAAAAATCGCCGGTAATTCCACTTCCAAAAAGTTTTACCAGGGTTTCGTAAATGAGCTGGTTCTGCTGAGAATAAAAATGTTCAGGCTGTAAATAAGTTACAACATCATGAATGCTGGACCAGTCAAGGAGCATGGCACCAAGAGTTGCAACTTCTGCCTCCAGATTATGCGGAGGAATTGAATCCTTTAATCGTTCATCCATTTTTTTTCATGCTCCCGTCGTTTTTTTTATTTTTTGTCTGGGCGCCACGGCAAAGCCGTCGGGCTTTCCAGGGTTCCGCGCAAAAGCGCTTCATTAAAAAACGGAGGTTTCGACAAGCTCAACCGCCGTTTTTTAACGCCTTCGGCGCCCTTCCAATCCCTGGCGCGAAGCGACAGGGACGTGCGCTTTAGCGCACAGTATAATAAAGAGTTTGCTTTGCAAACTCTCAGCCTGACAGTTTTACTGGCAGGCAACAATCCCTGGCGCGAAGCGACAGGGACGTGCGCTTTAGCGCACAGTATAATAAAGAGTTTGCTTTGCAAACTCTCAGCCTGACAGTTTTACTGGCAGGCAACAATCCCTGGCGCGAAGCGACAGGGACGTGCGCTTTAGCGCACAAATAAAGACAAAAAAAGCCGGAAAATCTTCCGGCCTTTAATTTAAGGTTTATAAAACCCTAAACAATATAAAGCTTATTCAGCTTTTTCTTCTGCTGGAACTTCAGCATTTTCTGCAGGAGCTTCTTCTTTTTTAGCAGAAACTTCAACAGGCTTGCTGTCAGTTGTCTGTCCCTTTACAGAAATCTTTACTTCAGCGTTTGTTGCTTCGTAAAGGTGGATAACAGCTGTGTAGTGACCAACACTCTTAATTGTTACGCCCTGAATTTCGATGCGTTTGCGTTCAATATCAAAGCCGTTTTTGTTAAGGTAGTCAGCAACAGTCTGGCTTGAAACAGCACCATAAAGTTTGCCGTTAGCAGCTGCTGGAACAGTAAGGTCAACGAGTGTTGCTTCAAGTTTTTCTTTGAGGCTTGCTGCATCGTTGCGTTTTGCCTGTTTGCGAGCTTCGATCTCAGCCTTGCGGCCTTCAAAGTAAGCTACTGTATCAGCATTGTATGGAACTGCATACATATGTGGGAAAAGGAAGTTGCGTGCATAACCGTTAGCAACATTTTTTACATCTCCCATTTCTCCGAGATGTTTTACGTCTTCATTAAGAATAACTTTCATTTTTTCAAGCTCCTCTTGATATTTTTACAAGGCGACGTCACCAGGAGTTGGATCGTCACCTTGATTTTTTTATTTTTATTCTGCTACGAATGGAAGTAAGCAGATAGCACGTGCACGTTTAATTGCAAGTGCAACTTCGCGCTGGTGTTTTGCACATGTTCCAGTAATGCGGCGTGGAAGAATCTTACCGCGTTCTGTTGTAAAGCGTTTAAGACCGTCTGCATCTTTGTAGTCAATCTTTGCTTTGTTTGCACAGAAACGACAAACCTTCTTGCGGAAGAATTTCTTGCCTCTGCGTGCGCCTTTTTCTTCGCCTTCGCGACCGTCTGAAGCGCCCTGTGTATCTGTTACGTTTACTTTCTGTTCAACTTCGTTAGTTGTTACTTCGTCTGACATATTAAGTCTCCTAAAATTTGAATTTTAATGTAAAACATTAAAACGGGATGTCTTCAGAATATCCTCCGCCGTTTCCACCAAAAGAAGGTGCATCAACAGGTGGCTGATAAGACTGCTGCTGTGGTGCAAAACCATTGTTCTGCTGGAATTTCGGAGTATAACCCCCAGACGACTGAGAGCCGCCATTGTCCGATCTTCCGCCAAGCAACATAACACTGTCTGCTACAATTCCTACCCTGCTGAATTTCTGACCGTCTTTTTCCCAACGATCCTGTTTTAAATAACCTTCAACGGCAATCTGCTTGCCTTTAGTTAAATACGGTTTAAGGTTTTCTGCAGTTTTACCCCAGATTGTTACATCGAAAAAATTTGCTTCATCAACCCACTGCTCGCCCTGTTTTCTGCTTCGATTTACGGCAATGCTGATGTTAGCACGAGCCTGACCGTTAGGTGTATAGGCAAAGTCACGCTGATCATTACCAAGATCACGTGTAAGTCTGCCAACAAGTACAACACGATTTATATCTGTCATAAATCTCCTCCAGATTCTTGATTAGTGATTTGACGAATGGCAAAAACTAGTTTTTCTTTTCGTCGAGTTTAACAAAAAGCCATTTGAGAAGGTTTTTTGTCAATCTGAAATGTGATTCAATTTCTGTGATTTTTGCAGGATTTGCACTAACTGTGAAAAGAACAAAACGACCACGTTTCTGTTTGTCGATTACGTAAGTTAAATCACGATCGCCATAAGACTCTTCTTTGTCAATTGTGGCACCAAAGTTTGCAAGCACTGAGCGGAGAGCTTCAGATGCAGCCTTAAATTTGTCTTCTTCTGTTGAGAAGACTGTCATAAGTTCATACTTTCTCATTGTATGTTCTCCTTATGGTCAAATGGAAGCTTCGTGCGAAGCCTCAAGGGGTCTAGTTAATATATCTTTTTAAGGTTTTAAGGTCAATACCGTAATTTACACGCGAACTGCAGATGAATTTCTGTATGTTACAAACAGCCGGGATTGTAACGGCGCCGCAGGCGTTGTTCTGACATTATTTTTTTCTAAACTGAATATTCATTAGTCTGTGTCCGGTCCACAGCGGCACATAAAGATTTATTTAGCAGGCTGTCAGAACAATGAAGCCGGAAGGCGGAACCGTGAAAAGCCCGCGCGAACTGTAAACTGCGCTCCTTAATTGTAAAAAAAAGCAAAAAAATGTAGTATCTTGTGCTGAATAAAAAAAGAAACAGTTAGGAGAAAATAATGGCAGACACAATGCATGCTTTACAGAAAAATCCTGCATGGAAAGGTCGTCGTGGTCCTGTTGTCCTTGTAATTATGGACGGCGTAGGATATGGAAAATATGTTGAAGGAGACGCAGTAAAGGCTTCTAAGATGAAGTATCTTGACTGGTTTACTGCAAACTGCCCTCACACACAGCTTAAGGCTCACGGAACTGCTGTCGGGCTTCCAAGCGATGACGACATGGGAAACAGCGAAGTTGGTCACAACGCAATCGGCTGCGGACGCGTTTTTGCTCAGGGAGCTAAGCTTGTCGGTGAATCAATCAAATCCGGCTTAATGTACGAAGGAGCAACCTGGAAAAAGCTCATTAAAAACGTACAGGACAAGGATTCAACCTTACACTTTATCGGTCTTGTTTCTAACGGAAACGTTCACGGTCATATTGACCACCTTAAGGCAATGGTTGAACAGGCAAACAGGGAAGGAATCAAAAAAATCCGTGTTCACGCTCTTTTGGACGGACGCGATGTTGATCCTACTTCTGCCCTTACCTTTGTAACTCCGCTTGAAGAATTTTTAGCTTCTTTCAGCGGCTGCGATTACAGAATTGCAAGCGGCGGCGGAAGAATGTTCATTACAATGGACCGCTACAACGCAGACTGGCCTATGGTTCAGCGCGGATGGTACGCTCACGTTTTAGGCGAAGGCCGTCAGTTTGAAAGTGCAACAAAGGCAATCGAAACTTACCGCGAAGAAAATGCAGGTCTTCTGGATCAGGACATGCACGAATTTGTTATTGCAGAAAACGGAAAGCCTGTGGGAACCGTAAATGACGGGGACTCAGTAATTCTGTACAACTTCCGCGGAGACCGTGCCCTTGAAATTACAAACTGCTTTGAAGCCGGAAGCGAATTCAGCCACTTTGACAGAAAACGCGTTCCTGTCTGCGAATACGCCGGAATGATGGAATACGACGGAGATGCTCACATTC
>CAVEBK010000066.1:0-10940 GCA_963613915.1 uncultured Collinsella sp. | reverse complement strand
AGATGCTTTGCGGTAGCGCTGGGAACGGCGGCGAAGCCGTCGCGAAGCGATGTAGCGGAACGCGGAACCGTGGACATAGCGACGGCGCAGCCGGACCGCCCTTTTATATTTTTTAAACTTCCCTGTAAAACAAAAAAATATCTTCGTAACTGCCGTCAGCTTTTTTAAATCCGCCGGGAACCTTTCCAAGACGTGTAAAGCCAAGCCTTTCGTACAAATGAATTGCATGAATGTTTGTTGCAACAACAGCATTGAACTGCAGGACTTTAAATCCTTTTTCGCCAGCCTTTTTCAGACAGTCCAAAACGATTTTTTCGCCAATATGACAGCCGCGGGCAGTTTTTTTTACGGCATAGGAAGCATTTGCAATGTGGGCACAGCGTCCGATGTTGTTTGGATGCAGAATGTAAAGTCCTAGAATTTCACCGGTTTCTTCGTCAAATGCAATTCCTGTAAAACTCTGGCTTTTGAAAAACGTATCTGCTTCGTGCGGTTTTAACTCTTCAATTTGCGGAAATGCATTTCCTTCGCGTACAACTGTGTTCCAGATTTCAAGGGCGTCATTTTCGTCTGAGCTTTTGTATTCTCTAATTTTTATATTCATTTTTTTCTTCCATTTCGTGCCGGTGCACATCTGGTGTTCAGGGGGCAGAATCTCATTATGAGTAGTTACTTTAATTTTTACCGAAATTTAGTTCGCTCAATTCGATTTCGGTGTTTTCAGTTTAGTGTCAGTTTAAAGGGTTATCAATATTTTTTGCCCCCCTATATATAGTGTAGATGCTGAAATAAATTCAACATTACACACATTTTTATGATGTTTCGATATTGCCAATAAAATTCTTTTTGTGTAGTATTAGGTTATATTTAATTCTCAGTGGCTCGCAGATTTGGTTCTGGGGCTTTTTTTTTGCCTGAAAATTGTCGTAGACTTGATTTTACGGATGTTTTAATCTTTTTTATATGAATGTTCTGATTCTTCAACCTCCGGTTATGCAGCTTAACACGGCTTATCCAAGCGGAGCGTATCTTTCTGACTTTTTTAAAAAACAAAACTGCCAGACTAAGTGGCTTGATCTTAATATTGAACTTTTTTATTCAATTTTCTGTAAGAAAGGCGTAAAAAAAATATTTGAACTTGCTCAGGAAAATGCTTTAAAAATTGCCCGGAAAAGCGAGGCGAACGGGGACGAAATTACAGCCTTTAATCTTCGCCGTTATGTTTCTCAGCAGAACTTATGGATCGACTGGATAGAAAAAATTACTGACATTTTGTGCGGAAACGGTTTTGAAAGTGCACATTCTTTTTGTTTTGGTGCCCATGTTCCGCGCGGAAACAGAATGGAGAATTTTTTAAATTCCCTTGATCACGATTTAACTACCGACGATGCGCGCAGTCTTGCAAGTTTTGCTCTGGCCGATTTTGCAGATTTTATAAATGTTGCCTTTGATAAAAATTTCAGTCTTGTGCGCTATGCAGAAAGCCTTACAATCAGCGAATCCGTTTTTAGCGAAATTGAAAAAGGTGCCGACAGCCCGATTTTAAAAGAATTTTTTGTTCCTTTGCTAGAGCAGAAGGTCGTTCCTCTGCTTGAACAGATGTTTGCTTCCATAAAAAATAACGAAAAACAGCAGATTCTTGTTTGCATAAGCATTCCTTTTCCTGGAGTTTTTGCGGCGGCCTTGTGTGCCGGTAAGTTTTTAAAGCAGAAATACGGCGAAAAGGTTTTTGTAAGTTTTGGCGGTGGTTTTGTAAATACTGAATTGCGTGAAACAAAGGATGCAGAGCTTGCAAAGTATTGTAATGTAATCAGCTATGACCGCGGTTATGCTTCTTATAAAAAACTTTTAGAAAAACTAAAAAACGAAACTTACAGCGACGGTGAACCGATTTACAATTTGCGCCAGTTTATAAAAATTGGTAGCCTGGAATGTCTGCCCGACAATAATGCGCAGAATTTTGTAAAACTAACAGACGGTAGTCTTATAAAAATAATTGAGCCTGCTGAAGCTGACGCGCAGGAACTTTCTTACGAAACTTTAATGACAAAATCAATTATTCCGGATTTTACGGATATTGATTTTACGCGCTATCCGCGGTTGATTGACGACACAAACCCGATGCACAGACTCTGGTCAGACGGCGCGTGGATTAAAGCGTACATGGCGCACGGATGTTACTGGCATAAATGTGCATTTTGCGATGTTACCCTCGATTATGTAAAAAGTTTTTATCTGACAGATGTTAAAAAACTCTACGAAGGACTTTACCGTCAGTGCAGGGAAAAAAATATCTGGGGAATTCATTTTGTAGACGAAGCCATGCCTCCTGCTGCAATGCTTGCTTTTGCCCGGGAAAACATTGCTCACGGTTCTCCAATAAGCTGGTGGGGAAACATTCGTTTTGAAAAAAACTTTACCCGCGATGTAGCAGATTTTTTGTCTTACGGCGGTTTGATTGGCGTTAGTGCAGGTCTGGAAAGTGCAACCGGCAACGGATTGAATACGATTCACAAGGGAACGGATCTGGAATCAATCGTTGGTGCGTGCTGTGCGTTTAAGGAAGCAGGAGTTTTAGTTCACGCTTATATGATTTTTGGCTACTGGTTTGAAACTCCCCAGGATTTAATTAATTCCATGGAAACTTTACGGCAGTTTTATGCAAACGGACTTTTAGACAGCTGCTTCTGGCATAAATTTGTTTTAACGCGACACTCGCGGGTTTACGATGAATGGAAAAAAGGTGAACATCCTGAATTAAAGGTTATAAAGGAAAAAAACATTCCTTTGTTTGCAAAAAACGGGCTCCATTTTGAAGGTGAACGCTTGTCAGAAAAATATTCTCAGCCGCTTGAATATTCTCTGAACGAATGGATGCATGGGCGAGGATTGGAAAAGGCTGTCTTTAAGTGGTTTAGTTTTAATGTTCCAAAGCCGAATGTCGGTTCAGATTTTATAGCAAAAATGATTGAAAAATATGAGCACAAACGCGATTTACAGTTTGCACAACCTCTTCCAGAACAGAAAGAAAAAATTGTCTGGCTTGGCGGAGAAAAAATCAAAATAAAGACAAAAAAAGGCGAAAAACTGCGCTGGTTTTATATGGGTGAACAGCATGAAGCCGACGCAAACGCTCCACAGAGCGCATTTCGTGGACGCGGGCTTTGTGTTCTTCCCTAATTTAAACTTATATGGAAAGAAAGCCCGAGTTCTGTGTTTGAAAAAATGTAGGAATCGCGGAAAAAAATTTTTGAATCTGCATTCAATCCGTTTTTAAATGCCAGAAAAAGTGTGATTGCAACCGGGCTTGTGTCAAAAACTGCTTCTGCACCGTAGTTTAAATAAAAATATGGCTTTAATGTTTCTGACTGATTGAATAAAAGCGGGGCAAACGAAAAATAATAATTCTGTCTGATTGTTTTAGAAACTTTTGAATTGTATTCAAGCCCTACAGAAAACGCACTGAATTTAAAAGTATTGTCTTTTGCCGTTGTAAAGTTTTCTGCATAAGAATAATTGAAGAATGAATAACCTAAAAACGGAATAAAAGTTCCGCGGTAAAGGCGGACAGACGGCATAAGAAAGTGTGCGTCAACTTCGATACAGCGTAAAAGTTCGCTCAAAGACTGGTCGGCGTGGTTAAAATCCGGGTTTTCGCTCCAGAAAATGAACTTTTTTTTGGTAAGCCCTAAATTCATCTGGGCGCGGATAAGTGGCATTTTGTCTAAATATGCATGAAAGAGAATTCCATAGAAAAAAAGTGCTTCGCCGGAATTTGAAGAAGAAGTGCCTTCTTTTGACATTAAAAGGTTATTAAGGTTTTGAAATCCCATTGTTGTTTCAAAAATCCATTCAATTCCCGGAATCGGCGAAACCTGTGTTACAGCCCTGGAAAATGCAGGAAAACTCGCAGCGCACAAAAAAACAAAGGCGGTTATGATTTTTTTGAGAGAAAAATTTTTTTTGTGTGAACTGCACCTGCTAAAAAAAAACAACACAGTGCAGATTATAGTGAACCACAAAGATGCTGTCTAATAAGTGGGCGTAAGAGATGCTGAAATAAAAATCAGCATGGCAGACAGCTCTTTTAACTGCGGCTGCTTATGCCAAATCGTAGGTTTCGCCGTATTTTACAATCTGAACGTTCTTAAATCCGTTTTCCTGTAAGTAGTTCTGCAGAAAGGCCTGTGCGTCTTTTTCGCCGTGTACCAGGAAAATCTTTTTAAGGCGGCTTGTGTCCAGCTGTTTAAGCCAGGCAAGGGTTTCTGTATAGTCGGCGTGGGCAGAAAAAGCATTGATTGTTTCTACGTGGGCGTTTACCTGGTACCAGTTGTCCATGATTTTTACCTGTTTTTCGCCGTCGCGGATTCTGCGGCCGAGGGTGTTTTCTGCCATGTAGCCTACAATCAAGATTGTATTTTTAGGATTTGAAATTCCATTTGCAAGGTGATGCGTAATGCGTCCGGCTTCGCACATTCCGTCTGCAGAAATTATTACCATCGGGCCTGCTTTCTGGTTTAAGGCTTTTGATTCATCTACGCTTGTAATAAAACTGAGCTGATCAAAGCCGAACGGGTTTTTATGGCGGTCAAGGAAGGCTTCCTGAATTTCCTGGCTGTAACATTCCGGGTGAACCTGGAAAATACTTGTTGCATTTACTGCCATTGGAGAATCTACATAAATCGGAATAGAAGGAATTTTTCTCTGGTCAACAAGAACGTGCAGATAGTAGACGATTTCCTGAGTGCGTTCGATTGCAAATGAAGGAATTATGATTTTACCCTTGCGGTCAATTGCCCGGCGTACAACCTTGCGAAGTTCTTCGAGGGCAATTTCTGTGCCTTCGTGGCGGCGGTTACCGTATGTACTTTCGAGGAAGATGTAGTCCGGGGCTGGAACTTTTGTGCTTGGATCGCGGATTATTGGTTTTGTGCAGCGGCCAAGATCGCCGGTGTATAAAATGCGTACTTCGTTTTTACCGGAAGAATCTGCCGAGGTCTGAGTGTCTGTCTGACTGGAGAATTTACCTGCGCGTTTTTCTGCAATTGAAGTTTTCCAGCCGAAAAGTTTGTTCCAGATGTTGATTTTGTCCTGAGGGATTTTTTTAGAAGATGAATTCTGTCCTTTGATTGTAACAAATGCAAAGGCAGAACCTAAAATATGTCCTGCGTCAAAAAATTCAAGCTGAACGTCCGGAGCAATGTACATGCGGCGGTTGTAGCCTAAGGTTACAATCTGATTTTCTGCCTTAATGCAGTCTTTTTCTGAAAAAAGAGGCTGCCAGGTAAATTTTTCGCCTTTTTTTACTGCCTGTTTGCGTAAATATTCAGCGTCGCGGGCCTGGATTCTGGCGCTGTCCATCATTACAAGGTCTGCAAGGTCGCGGGTGGCCGGGGTTGCATAAATATTGCCGTCGTAGCCTTTTTTTGCGAGCATCGGTAAAAGTCCGCAGTGGTCGTAATGTGCGTGGGTTAAAATAACTGTTTCTATTTTGTCTACAGGAATCTGAAAATCCCGGTTTTTTGCATCTGCAACGGCGCGTTTTCCCTGAAAAGCTCCGCAGTCGACCATAAATGCACGGCCGTCAACTTCAAAAATATGTTTTGAACCAGTTACTTCTTCTGCTGCACCAAGTGAATAACAAACAACTGACATAAAATCCTCGCTTCTGTAAAAAAATCGTGTACGACTGTTTAATTTTAAATCCGTGGGTTGAAATTCTCAAGAATTATTTATTGCGTTACAGTAAATCCTAGCCGTGGATGGTAGTGGCGCGAAGCGTTGCGCAGCAATGGAGGCGAAAGCCGGAACCACGGACAGCGCGAAATTGTTATTAACAGGGCGCAAAGTGTAAAATGCCGGTTTTGACGGTAATTGCGCTCCATAAGAAAATAAGGAATTTATAAAAAACAGTTTTTACAATATTATGGCAGTGCCTGAATTGTTATAATACGGGGAGAAAATTCTTTCTGAGGTTTTTTATGAAAAAGGTTTTTAAGATTTTGGCGTCGGCTGCAGTTTTTTCTGCTCTTTTTTTGAACACTGCTGTGGCACTTGAAATTTCTGCAAACGATAAGGCAACCGGCTGGGCAAGTTATTCCGGAACAAAGGATTTAGCTGGAAATGATGTTGTTCCTCCTGGTGCAGACGGAACGAATGGCGGCGACGGAGCAGATGTCGTTTTGACTGTTTCTACCCGTCAGGAACTTTTATCTGCCCTTAAAACCGGTGAACGCAGAATTATTTATGTTAAGGGAATTATTGACATGACAGACACTGGCCGTGGTTCACTTTTGCCTGAAACTGTTAATGGTTCAAACGAACGTCTTGATAAACTTATTGCTCAGAAAACTGCAGGCTCTGTTTTGCCTGTAAAAAGTTTTAAAGAATGGAAAGAAAAATACACTGCAAGTTTTAATTATGACGAAGATCAGAGCGGAAAAGTTGCTGAACTCCGCAACGAATTAAACAATTACTGGCGCGAACTCGTGTTTTTGAGAATTCAGCCGAACACAACTTTGATTGGTTTAGACGAAAATTCTGGAATTGTCGGCGGAAGTCTGAGCATTAAAAACGTAAGCAACGTAATTGTGCGCAATTTGAGTTTTACAAACTGCTATAATCCGTTCCCGAAGGTTGAAGAAAAAGACGGCTTAAATGCTGATTTTGACTGCATTGCAATCCAGGGTTCAAAATATGTTTGGATTGATCACTGTACAATGGCTTCTAAATTTTCTCATAAAGAAATTGAATCTGACAAATATCTTACAAAAGACGGAACTTCGGTAAAATGGCAGGTTTATGACGGCCTTTGCGATATGACAAACACAAACGACTTTGTTACTATAAGCTGGTGTAAATTCTATAATCACGACAAAACAATGCTGATTGGAAACAGCGACAAAAAAGCTGCCGACAAACTGCATCAGACAATTACATTGCATCACAACTGGTACGACAAATGTACACAGCGTCTGCCAATGGTCCGCTACGCAACGATTCACATTATGAATAACCTTTACACAAACACAGAAAGCCGTGGAATTGATCGTCGTTTTGACTGCCGCATTTACAGCGAAGCAAACAGTTTTGCAGACAAGGCAAGATCTGTAACGACAAATACTTTTGGTTCAATGTTTGATGTTGGAAGCAAAAACATAAGGACAGACGGACTGTCTGAAAAACCTGAATGGATTCCTTCTGATTATTATTCATACACAGCGGACAAGGCTGATGATGTAGAAGCTTTAGTAAAAGCCGGTGCCGGAAGCGGAAAAGTAACGGTTAAAAGATGAAAAAAACATGTATTGAAGTTTTAAAAAACGCTGCAATTGTTGCCGGCATTGTCGCAGTTTTTGCGGGGGTTTTTAATTTCTGTGTTTACAGATTTTCGTTTGAGTCTAATTTTGGACGCAGTAAAAAAGAAAGAACTGTTGAACACGAAATTGAATTTTACGCATCCGAAGAAAACTATAACCGCCACATTGCAGACGTAAAATACATTGAATCCTTAAAATTGCCTCTGATCGAAATGGACAGTTATGATTCCATTAAATTAAGGGCGATTTTGTGGGAAGCAGAAAAAAATAACCGTGGTTCGATTCTTTTAATGCATGGATTTCATTCCGGACCATTGCGCGAATTTGCAACCCTGGCAATTTTTTTCCACGAAATGGGATTTAACGTAATAATGCCGTATCAGCGTGCTCATGGTTTGAGCGACGGAGAATTCCTTACATTTGGAATTAAAGAGCGTTTTGACTGCCGTGACTGGGCATTAAAAATTAATGAACTTTACGGACAGGATAAACCTCTTTTTATCGGCGGAATAAGCATGGGCTGTGCAACAGTAACGATGGCGAGCGGTTTAGACCTTCCGTTAAATGTCCGCGGAATTATTGCAGACTGTGGTTTTACTGAACCTTACGAAATTACAAGGTGGACTGCAACAAACATTATGAATGTCTGGCCTGGAGTTGCAGATGTTTTGATTGCAAGTACCAACTGGTATTGTGAACATGTTGCAGGTTTTGAATTAAAAGAATATTCAACTTATAAGGCGTTAAATAAAACAGATCTGCCGTTCCTTTTTATTACGGGAACAGGCGATAAAACAGTTCCATACGAAATGACGCTGACAAATTTTATGCTCTACAAACAGCGCCACCCGGACAGAACAAAACTTGTTTTATTTGAAGGCGGTCCACACGCAGTTTCTTATTTGATTGACGAAGACAAATACAAAGCGGAAGTAAAGAAGTTTATTGAAAAATACGAATAATAAACCGATGACTAAAAAAACTGTCATTCCAGGCTTGAGCCGGAATCTTGCAGTAAAACAGATGCTGAGCGAAGCCGCCGAAGGCTGATGAATTCAGCATGACAGTGTTTTTTAGACAGTTCTGGTAATAAAAGTTGATTTTTTTATGGAGTAAAAAATGCTTGAATTAAAACTTTTGCCGCAAGGCGTTGGAGAGATTTTTAAAGCGTTTAACCAGATTACTAAAATGGTAAGCAGCGGACAGATTGAACGCAGCACACCAATCCGCATTCAGCTTGCAAAAGGTTCTTACCCTGGAATTCTTTCGTATAATCTGGAAAATCCATTGACTATAGAAGGCGCAGCCGGAACAAAACCGGAAGACATTATTGTAAGCGCAGAAAACTGCGAAGCCTTCCACAAAGATACAGAAAACCGTGCAGTTTTTGTAATTGGTCCATGTGCAACAGAAGTTACTCTGCGCGGATTTACTCTCGAAAATACACACGTAAAAACCTGCGACGACGCTTCTTTGGGGAACCAGGCAGAAGCTTTATGCTTTCATAATCAGACAGGAAAGCTTTTGTGTCAGAACATGCGTTTTATAAGCCGTCAGGACACAGTCCACGTAAAAGGTTTCAGCAGGTTTGAAAACTGCTACATTACCGGCGACGTAGATTTTATCTGGGGCTATTGCAATACTTCTGTCTGGAAAAACTGCAGGATTCATACCCGGGAAGATAATCGTGGAGGGGCAAGACCTGCGTACGTTGTTCAAAGCCGTGCATTAAATTCAAAGCCGGGATTTATTTTTATCGACTGTACTTTTACGGCAGACAAAAGACAGGCAGACAGCAGAATCTGGATTGGACGAAGCCAGGGAACGGGCAGGGCAGACAGCACAGACCGCTGGGACAGCATTGCCTTAATTGACTGTACCGTTGACGAAAATTATCAGGACGAAATCTGGACAGACGAAGATGGCAAAAAAGTCGTTTATCCGGAAATTGGTTCAAAAGATTACGGCTGGCGCGAATACGGAACAAAGCGCGTAGATTCAACTGGAAACGAAATTGCAGACAACGTAAGCGCACGCAACAAACACGGTTCTTTTTTAACAAAAGAAGAAGCAGCTGAGATTAGGAATGAATTTGGGGCTGTCTGATAATTTCGTATTTATTCAAAAAAAATGCTTTTAAAAACATTGTTTCACACAATGCGGATAATTAAAATTAAGCAGGTTTTATTTTTGAAGCATATTCTGCATTCTTGAAAATATATTCAGAAATTTAAAAACCTAAAAAAATCAAAAACGAGGGCAAAAATGAAAAACGTTAACCTGGTAGATTTCGGCGGAAAAGCTGACGGAAAATTCAATAATGGTCAGGCTTTTAAGGCTGCCTTTGAAGAACTCAAAAATGCTAATGGCGGAACTTTAACTGTAGGTTCCGGAGACTGGGCAACCGGTCCAATCGACATTCCTTCTGACACTACGCTTGAACTGCAGGAAGGCGCACGCCTTGTTTTTATAGATGATCCTGTTTTGTATGAACCTGCTTTTACCCGCTGGGAAGGCGTTGAATGTTATGCAATGCACGCCCTTGTTCGTTCAGAAAAAACTTCAAACGTAAAAATTACTGGAAAAGGAACAATCGACGGAAACGGTGAAAAATGGTGGACAACCGTAAAGGCAAAAAAAGCACGCAAGCAGTCTAAACCTGAAGAACCTTATGAACTTGAGCTCGCAAAACTCAATCCCGGCTACGAAAATCAGGCTGGCGGTGGCGGCGGACGCGAAACTCAGTTCCTTCGCCCGGCTTTAGTTGAATTTATCAACTGTGAAAACGTTGTAATCGAAGGCGTAAAAATTGTAAATTCTCCGTTCTGGACAGTTCATCCGATTTACGTTAAAAACCTTACTTTGTCAAAACTTCATATCGAAAATCCTTATTCTGCACCAAACACAGACGGAATCGACATTGACTCATGCGAAAATGTAAAAATTCTTGACTGCTTTGTTTCTGTCGGCGATGACGGAATCTGCATTAAGTCTGGAAGCGGCCCTGACGGAATCCGCGTAAACAGACCGACTGTCGGAGTTGAAGTAAAAGGCTGTACAGTACGCAATGCACACGGCGGAATCGTTCTCGGCTCAGAAACCGCTGCAGGAATGAGCAGGATTCATGCAAGTGACTGCGACCTTTCCGGCACAGACCGCGGAATCCGCATTAAGTCAAGAAGAGGACGCGGCGGAAACATTAACGACATTGAATTAAAAAATCTCGTAATGAACGACACTCTCTGCCCGATTGCAATGAACATGTACTACAAGTGCGGAATTACAGACACAAAATCTCCATTGTTCAGTCTGGACAAGCTCCCTGTTACAAGCGAAACTCCGAGCATTACAAATGTAAAGATTATCGGCTGCAAGGGAACTGGCTGCAAGGCAAGTGCAGGCTTTATCGTAGGATTGCCGGAAATGCCGATTGAAAACCTCGAAATCCGCGACTGCTATTTTACAACAGATGAAAAATCAGAACGCTCTCCAATGGAAAGCGACATGTTCTACGGTTTGCCGGAAGTAACTGTAAAAAGCTTTAGAGTGCGCAACGCTCCTGGAGCAAAGTTTGAAAACGTAACAATTGAAGGTCCAGAAGAGACATTCATTTATGAATAA
>CAVEBK010000065.1:0-10981 GCA_963613915.1 uncultured Collinsella sp. | reverse complement strand
TTCCGATTGACGTTGTGTAAATGTCCTTTATATATGGAACAAAGTCCATTTTGTAGAGTGCTGTCTGTTTTGTTGCAGTCGTCTGCGCAGTGTCGTCTGTCGTCGGAGCTGCCATTTTGTTATTCTGTGCATCAACAACATACGTTTTTACAGTTTTCTGCTCTGCAACTCCGTATGGCGTCATGTCGATTTTATAACGCCATTCAACAGTGTGTCCGTCCTGGCTCGGCTCTTCTTCGCTCAGGATTTCAGCACCTTCTGCACTCTTCCAGCTGCCGTCTTCGTACCAGATGATTTTTTCGTCAGTTGAGTCAGTATCTGGTTTTACAACATGGATTTCGCCGATTCTAGTTTCATCGTAAGCAGTTCCGTTAATGTAAACCTGTCCTGAAACCCCAGGGCGGGTTTCTGTTGTGCCTGCATCAATGTCGATGTGCCCGAGCGGGTTTTCTTCATCGTCGTAAACAAAACTTGAATCTTCCCTGCTGTTCCACCAGAACGGTTTAATTGTTCCAGTCGGAGCTGTATCGTCTACAACATCAATTATTGCAGGAATATTTATCATTGCCCAAAGGCTGTCTGTTCCCGCTGTTGTTTCCTGTGTTGAATCCCAGAATGTAAATGCAAGATATTTTACTTTGCCGTCATCAAGCTTTTTGAACTCTTCAACAGTGTTGTCCATTTTTACGACTGCACCGCCGTAATTTTGGTTTGCAGAGCCTTCTCCCTGCTGAATAAGACTTTCTGCCTTTTGTGCCGTTCCGTCTTTGTCTGCAAGCTTTAAGTTTTCTGCAGTAGAAGCAAGTGCACTTGTTCCACTGACAGGCTTGGTTACTGCTTCTTCATTATCAAAACTTGCCCCGTAACACAACGCACCGTTTCCACCAACAAATTCAGGCAGAACGAGCAGATCTTTTTTTACTTTGAACGTTCTTCCGCTTAACGTAATTTTTGCCTGGGCTTCTCCGGTTCTGTTTGAACTGTCATCAGAAGCCTTTAAAGTTGAATAGAATACAAATTCTCCAAATTGAGTTCCACTTGCAACCGTATTGTCGTTAGAAAGGTCGTTTAAGATTGAAGAACTTTCGTTGTAATAATCAAATGTGCCGTTTCCGTTTAAATCCGTTGCCAGCATTACACGGCTGATTCTCGGCCGGTTATTCTGAATGCTTGTCTTTACATATCCGTAATTTGAATTTCCTGCCTGGTCAAAAGCTACAATATGAATTTCCGCTGGTCCGTCAGGAATATTTGCTGAATCTACGCTTGCGCTCCATTTATACGTTGAACCGCTGCGCTTAACCATTTCCACAAATCCGTCGCCGTCATCATTAGAAACGCCGGTGTCTGCCGTTGTGTCAAAACCTTCTGTAACTTCGTGGTCAACAAGCTGAGCATAAATAAATTCTGCCTGTGTAAACTCTAAAGAAACTGTTTCGTCTAAGGTTGCCGTATCGCCGTCAATTGCTGTAATTTTGTGATAGGCTCCGCCAATCTTTACAAGTCCAAAGCTGGAAACTTTTTCGTTCCACTTAGTGCCGTTAATATTGTAATTTGAACCAAGTCCTTCAAAACTGAGTGTAGTTGAACTAACGCGCGTTACCGTTTTGCACAGAGCCGGGAGCTTTTCTGAGTTAATGTAAACCTTTCCGTCTGTCCATTCTGTTTCATCTGCAAGTTCCGTCATGTTGTCGATAGATTCTGTCTTTGCAAACATCGGATTATAAACGCGGTTTTTCATACTGGACGTTTCGTTTGCAGCCTTTTTAAAGTACACAGCTACATAAGCAAGCCCTGCGCCGTCTTCTGTAAGTTCATCGCCAAAAGTAAATGAACCGTCAGAGTTTTCTATTACATTTGTTGAACCAAGAGTTTCGCCAGACGACATTAATCTGAGCTCATCAGGATTTTCTGCAAGTTCGTTGCCGTCTGTGCCGTAAAGCGTTGGAGCGGTGTTATCAATATTGAACGTAAACGACGTTGTAACATCTGTGTGCTGACCGTCGTTCATTGTCATTGTCGTGTAAACCTTGCCTTCTGTTTCCGTTGCAATCGGAATTAAGGCTGTGTATTGTGCTGTTCCTGCTCCCGCTTTAATTACATTTTCTGCAGATTCAGAACTGACAAAATCTGCAATTGCGCCGATATAGCCGCTTCCGGTCTGCGAACTAAATCCAATGTCCACAACGCTCGAATCATCTTTTACGCAGACTTTTAAATACCAGTACTTTGCTTTGTCACCTGCAAAATACATTCCCGCTGAATATTCTTTTTCAAAAACTGCCTCTGCGTCTACACTTGTTGGAATTGAATCAAAACCAACAATATTTGATTCTTCAAGCTTCGGGTTACCTGAGTCCACATAAATGCGGCGTGTGCAGGTTGTGCCGTTTTTTGAACTTGCTGTTCCGTTCTGGTCGTAAGAAACAACCGTAAAGCGCAGGGCCTTAATGTCTACAGTCTTTTGTTCGTCGTCTGTGCCGTCTGTGTTCTCTGTTGTAATATTGAGATTTCCTGCATTAATTCCAGCCTTCCAGGTCGCTGTTCCTTCTGCAATAATCTGAGCTTTTGTTGTACTATCTACACTTCCCTTTGTTACAACTCCCGTTCCGCTCAAATCTTCAATCTGAGTCCAGACTGTTGCGCCTGTTATTTCTGTATCCGTTGCGTATTCAACTTTTGTAATTTTTACAGAACTTAATTCTTCATCGTCGGAAGCCGTTCCAATCAAAGTTACAGTTGTTCCAGCTTTTGCGCAGTCTTCGTGAGAAGTAATTTCTACCTGTGGAATTCCACCGTCTGCATTAACAAGAATTCTGTTTTCTACAATTTCGCCGTTACCGGTTGCGTCTTCCACATAAAAATACAATGGAACATAAACATTTTTGCTGCCTTCAACTGTCTGTGCAAAAGTGTAGTTTCCGTCAGTTTTTGCAGTTGCGTAGTAAATTAAAGAATTTCCGTGTTCTTCTGAACTTTCTTCAAAGTCAGAAGAAGTAAATTCAATCTTCCAGTTTGAAGAAGTTAACGGGCTTCCTGTGTATTTATCAAATTCAACATCGCTAAGCGTCTTCATCGACAGCCAGCCTTCAGTATCCTTTGTAATGCCGGAAGATATCTGTTCATTTGTCGGGATCAAATAAGAGAATTTCGTAATTCCGCTTGTATCAGAAATTCTTCCCTTTATCGTATACTTGCCGGTAATTGCTTCGTCAGTTGTGTAAACTCCGTTTGTCTTACCTTCGACTGCCTCTGTTGAGGCTGCATTTGGCGAAGTAACCGAAACTTCCGGAGCGCCGTTGTCAATGTAAATATTCAATGTTGCAGGATCACTTTCCCGGCCGGAAGCGTCTTTTACATTTACGGAAACAGTTTTTGTTCCTTCCGCGCCTTCAACTGATAAAATGTCAACTGGTCCAATTATGTAAACCAAATTTCCATTGAGTGAACCTTCAGGGCTGCGAGTAACTTTTACAGTTGTTCCATCAACTGCCAGTGCTGCACTTCCAGCTTTTACGGTTAAGTCGTCTGCTGCACTTTCGTTAACACGCAGATCTTCTGTTGCTTCAATTTTTATGCTCATGTATTTAGAAGCTTTACCAAAGTTAAGGTTTGCTTCGCTCCACAGTTCGGAAGATTCTGTTAAAGCTGTGTCACTTTCGCTCGAAGCTATTTTAATAGAAGAAATTGAAGGAGCCTTTAAATCAACTGAAAATTTTATGCTTTCTGTGTTGTCAGTTTTTGTCGTGTCTGCAGCGTACATAACAAAAGGTCTGTCATAATCTGCAAATGTGCCTTCGTCTGTTGCGCCGGTTGTAAATACGGTTCCTGCGGTGTCTGTAATTCTAAATTTAAGTGAATATTCTCCGCCTGTAAGATCCTGAATCTGCCATGAACCGCTCGAAACTTCTGCAGTTTTCCATTCTTCACCGTCATCAAAAAAATATTCAAAAGATTTTATTCCATCGTCGTCGCTTATAGTTCCGCGCAAAGCTGTTAACGAAATAATGTCCTGTGCCTTGTCTAGGGAAGAAATTTTTATAACAGGACGATCTGTGTTCTGGTTTATTACAAGAGAAAGTCCTTCATCGTTCTGGTCGCTGTAGTTTCCAGCCTTGTCCAGAGCAATTGCACGGAAGTTTACTCTTAAATCGCCATCTTTAGATGCCGCAAATGGTTCAGCGGAAGTGTCAATTTCGACAGAGGCCCAGCTGTAAGCACTCGTTTTTTTGGAATCAAGTCCGTCTGCAAGAGTTGTCCACTCGCCGCTTTCAATTCTGTATTGAATTTCCGTAATTTTATCCATTGAATTATTGTCAGAAGCAGTTCCGCTTAAAACAATTTTTCCGTTTACCTGAGTTCCTGCTGCGTCGCTGTCTGCGTCGTTTAATTCTTTGTATTCAATCTGTGGAAGCGTTGTATCAACTACAAATTCAAACATCCTGTACGAAGTTGAATTTCCTGCAATGTCCTTTGCAGTGTATTTTATTTCGCCCTTTTCAATTTTTTCTTTTGCAATTACAGCCTTCCAGCCGCTTATTGCTGTTGCGTTTTCTGTTTTGTATTCTTCAAAAGTCTGACTCTTAAACCACGCAAGATCTGTTTCGATTGAATTTTGCGTTCCGTCTTCTGCTTCCTGTGTTACAGCTGCCGTTGTGTACGTTACTGTTGCATCAGGAATTTCAAGACTTAAAATTCCAGACGCCACGTCACAAACAAGCCCGTAAAGAACAATGTCGCTTTCTTTATTTGTAAGAATGCTTCCTGTAATTTCGCCCGAAATTTCTTTTCCAGTAAATTCATAATATTTTGGAGTTACCGAAGGAACCGTAAGATCTGTTTTGATTGAATATTCTTTTACCGCAGATTTATTGCCGGCTTTGTCAGTTGCAATATAACGCAAGGTGTGAACTGAACCTTCCGCAAATCCACTTATTGTTGCGTTAAACCTAAATGTTCCGTCTTCATTTTTTGCAGGAACTGCCGAACCGCTTTCTTCTTCGCTTACAGCTTTGTCGAGCCAGTAAGTAACGCTTTCTACTCCGCTGCCACTGTCAGTTAAAACTCCATAGACAGAAAGAGATTCTGAACCAAACCACTTTTCAAGAACTGCCGCTGCCGTTTTTACATTTGCGACAGAAGATTTTTCGTCATCAACAACCGGCGCAACTGTATCAACATAAACTGTTCTGTTTGCACTGGAAGAATTTTTTGACGACGATTGAGCCGTAACTGTAAGGCTGTAAGTGTAAAGTTCGCCCTTGTTTAAACCTTCTGTAATTCCAAGCAAAGAAGCAATCTTTGCCGTATTGAATGTAAAACTTCCGGCTTCGTGTTCAACTTCAGCAGTTGCACTGCCTTTTTCGTCTGTTTTATAA
Organism: uncultured Collinsella sp.; assembly: GCA_963613915.1. Taxonomy (GTDB): domain Bacteria; phylum Spirochaetota; class Spirochaetia; order Treponematales; family Treponemataceae; genus Treponema_D. The sequence continues at coordinate 5,603 of CAVEBK010000065.1, read as the reverse complement.
ACTGTTAAAGGCCAGTACAAAAATGCATCACTGTCACTAAGGTCCTGTGTAATGTAGTTGCCGTCGTCGTCTTTGCCCGTAATTTTTCTGGCTGTAAATGTTCCGTCTTCATTCTTTGTAACCAAAATGCTTTCTTCGTAAGTTTTTGCCCCTGCCGCTGCACTTGAATAAGAAAGAGAAGCTTCGAGTTTTTCAACAAAAAGAGATTCTGCTGCCGAAAGTTTTGCACTTCCTTCAAAACAGATTCCTGCAATTTTTGTATAAGTTCCGTTGTTTGCAGGAGTTTCAATCTTTAAGTTAGGTGCAATTCCGGTTACCGTGCCTTTAAAAATATATGTTGTCTTTTGCTCAAATACGGTTCCGTCCATGTCAGAGCCGGTAACACCGAGAATGTAATATGCGTCGCTTTCTATATCAATTTCTTCCGGCAGTTTTAAAGAGAATGTTTCGCTCACAGTAGAAGAACTGTCTTTTCCCTGCTGGCGATAGTCGTAAATTAAAGTCCATTCATTGCTGAGTGTTGAATCTTCATTTTCTGCAGAAACCTTTGTTTTTCCCTGTATAAAGGCTGCGTTGTATTCAGTTGAATCAGTAAAATCAACTAAAGCTTCTGCCTTAGTTACCGCCGACTGTAAATCTGTAAGCATGTCCAGAACAGAATCTTTGTCGCTAAGAGCAGAACTTCCGCTGAATTTGTGCAGCCAGATTTTTACGCTCGGCATCTGTTTTTCTTCGCCCGATGTAAGAGTTTTTTCATAACCGTACGGACGGATTCCCGTGTTGTTAATGCTTGCAGTAATGCTTACTGTTAAATCTGCCTTGTTTGTTGCCTGGGCAATGTCGTCTTCTTCAAAACTGTCTAAATCAAGTTCATAAGAACCGTTTACAACATACTTTGGGCTTGCCTGCGGATTCAACGAAAAACTCAGATATCTGCTGGCATCAGAAGTGTCCGTTTTGTATTTATAGGAAGAATTTTCCGTGCCGTCTGCTGCATCGCCTTCACTTTCTTTTTCTAAAAGTTCATTTTTAATTTCTTCAGCATTACTCAAAGTTGAATTTCCATTCAAAATCGTCATAATGTCGCTTGCCGTAAGACCGTAACCGCCGTCTGCACTGCTCAAAAATCTGTCATAAACTTTATCGTAAATATAAACTTCCGACGTCTGGTTGCCGGTAAGTTCTGTGCCGTTTTCTCCGGTCGGATCGTTGTATTCGTAAGCCTTGTCGTAAAGAGTTACAGTTGCATAAAAATTGCGTTCGTCGCCGCTTTCATCTGAACCGTTGTAAATTGCGTAATAATCGTCATCTTCGCCTTTTGCAGAATTTCCAAACAGGATTGAAGCAGTTCCCGCTGTCGAAATATTGTCTTTTTCAAAAGTCTTTATAAATATTCCGTCTTTTTTATAAACGCTTACTGTTGCTTTGGAAATTTCGTGTTCTTCGCCGATTGTTCCCTGTAAATAAAAAGTTGCCCCGTAAGCAGTCTTTTTTTCATTACCTTCGTCGTCTGTTTCGCCTTTTACAATTCCAGGGCTGGAAATAATAAACACCGGCGGAGTATTGTCCACAGAAAAAGTCCGGCTTTTGTCTTCCGTCGAATTGCCCTCTGCATCCACAACTTTTACGATAAAAGTGTATTTTCCGTCTGTAAGTTTTGTTGTATCAATTGAACACTTCCAGTTTCCGTTTGTTTTGTCTGCCGAAAGTAATTCAGCCTTAACTTCTTTATATTCTTCTATTGTATTCTCGTCAGAATCCAAAACACTTAACACAACGCCTGCAACGCTCTTGTCATCTTTGTAAGTTCCGTACAGGACAAGTTCTCCACGAACAGTTGCAGCAACCGGCGGATAAGAAACGGCAACTTCCGGTGGCTGAGTGTCTACAGATTCTCCAAGACCAATGTTTTTACAGGCACCTGCAAGCAGAATTCCTGTAACCAAAGCTGCGCTAAAAAATACTTTTTTAAAATTTTTCTTCATAAAAGACTCCAAAACTCCTCTCTCTTACACCCCACCATACAATTTCTGATACAAATGTACGGGGGGGGGTAATGGGCTTTTATTAATCTAAAACGGGCGTTTCCCTCACTCCGCCTGCCTGCCGGCAGACAGAGTGAGGGCCGGGCTATTCGTGGTTCCGCTTTCGCTTCATTCGGGGCTTTCAGTTAAGATTAAAACATTGCGCCGATTGAGCTTTACCGGTAGTTTCAACAGTCTCAACCACCGGATGCCGTACTTATCCGATAGCCCCGAACACCTTCGGTGCCACTACTATCCCTAACGCGTCAGCGTTAGGACGTGCGCATTTTGCGCACACGTTAATAACGAGTTTTGCGATAGAAAAACTCGTAGCGTGCTTGCACGCCAACATTCCTGACGCTTAGAGATATTGGTGATAACAGTTTATTATCTCACCTTTAACGTAAAATTACAAATTCCACGCAAAGACAAAAAAAATGCACCACAGAAAACTGCAGTGCATTAAAAAATGTCGAATTTTAGTAAAAATACTTCAAATAGCCTCTCGCTGGGAACCTTGATAAAGAAAATGCCTTCCTGTCATTTTCTTTATCGGGGCTGTCTTAAAAGTTCAAAACATAGCGCAGATTGAGCTTGTCGAAATCAAGCGTTCTCTACATCTGGTGGTTTCGACAGGCTCAACCACCGACTATTATGCTTATTAGGCAGCCCCCCGTCTGTATCCGCCGTCCATGGCGGTCATTTTCTTTAACCAGCTACGGCTATTTGACATCTTTCATAAAATAAATTCGCCATTCGTGGTGGTCACTTACTTATCTCGACGAAAGGGTATTTTTTCTCTGCTTTGCGAATGTTTTTACGCCTTCAATTACCAAGATTATTGCAAGAACGCCCATTGCTGCTGCAAAGAACAGCTGGAACCAGTTGCCCCAGTGGAATGCGTTTGCAGCACCGTTTGCCATTGCAGAAACCTTTGTAACAATAGTCAAAACAAGCTGAGTAAGGGTTGCAGCGAGCATAAATGCCATTGGAATAAAGAACATTTTATTGTTCTTTCCTGCCTGACCAAGCCATGCAGCAACAGCAAGGAGAGCAATTCCAGCCAGAAGCTGGTTTGCAGAACCAAACAGAGCCCAGATTGCAGAAAGCTTTAATCCACCAAGAATACAGCCGATTACAACCATAAGGCAGGTTCCAAAAAGCGGATTTGCAAGAACCTTTCTGACTCCCTTTGCATCCTTCCATGTTTCTTCGCCGTCTTTAAGGAAAAGTTCAGAGAACATAAAGCGGCTTAAACGGGTTGCAGAGTCGAGAGAAGTAAGTGCAAATACAGAAACTGCAAGTGTCAGGAGAGCCTGGATTGTTGCGTTGATTTTTGTAGATTCTTCACCAAAGAAAAGCGCAATTCCGGCACCAAAAGCAGAAGCAGGCGAACCGTTAAAGCTCCAGATTCCATTGTTATTAGTAAGGAATTTTGAAGAAACCATTCCAACTGCAATCAAAGAGATAATACCAAGAGCGGATTCAATAAGCATTGAACCGTAAGCAATCGGTTTTGCGTGCTGTTCAGCGTCGAGCTGTTTAGAAGTTGTACCGGAAGCAATCAAGGCATGGAATCCTGAACAAGCACCGCAGGCAACTGTAATAAACAAAGCAGGGAACATTGTACCAATGCTCTGCTTCCAGCCGGTAAATGCAGGAAGATCAAATTTTAAACCACGGGCAGCACCAGTAAATGCGCCGACAACAATTCCAATAAATGCAATTAAAATCATTGCATACAAAAGGAAAGAAGAAAGATAGTCGCGTGGCTGCAGCATAATCCAAACAGGAATCAGCGAAGCAACAATAATGTAAAGACCGATTACAACAATCCATGTAACGCGTCCATAAGAAAGACCAACGTTAAGACCAAGAATAATAACTCCAACAACGGCAGCAACACAGATGATTGTAGCAGGAAGAGTTTTTACGCCGCATCTGTTTGTAATAAAACCGTAAACAACAGCAAGGCCAATAAAACAAATTGAAATCATTGCAGTTGTCTGGTTGCCGTTAGGATTCAATACAAAACCATGTTTTACGGCAGCAGCACCAGCCTTAACAGCATCAGCAGAAGGGAATATTGTAAAGAAAGTTGCAGCAACAACGTTAACAAACGAAGCAATTACAAGGATCAAAACCAAAAGCGAAAAAATTATAAAAAGTTTCTTAGACTTTGCACCCATAGAATCTTTAATAATTTCGCCGACAGACTTACCTTCGTGGCGGATCGAAGCAAAAAGAGAACCAAAGTCCTGCAAGCCACCAAAGAAAATACCGCCGATTACACACCATAAAAATACAGGAATCCAGCCAAAGACAGCTGCCTGAATCGGGCCGTTGATTGGACCAGCACCGGCAATGGAACTAAAATGATGTCCCATCAAAACTGCAGGTTTTGCAGCAACATAATCTACGCCATCTTCTTTTTCAAAAGCTGGTGTCTTCTTTTTAGGGTCAATTCCCCATTGTTTTGCAAGCCATGAACCATAATAAACATATCCGATAGCAAGCAAAACGAGAGCAGCAAGAATAATCAACAATGCTGTCATTTTGTTCCTCCACTGAATCGAATCCTCATCCGAAACAGAAAAAATATATAATTGCGCCTCTAAAAACTGTAATTTTTAAAGGTTCTTATAAAGCCGGAATTTTCCGGACATTATTTGCTTTTTATGCGCAAATTCTAATTCAAAAGAATTCTCTTCAACTGTTTTTTAAGGTCGCGGCCATGCCAGTTTGAATAGAATTTTTCGTCTTCCAGGCTCAATGCCACAAGCTTAAAATTGCTCCAGCCGTACATTCCCATGTTAAAAGACTTTGTAAACCGAATTTTCTTCAATTTTTTTCCATCTTCTTTTTTTAAGGAATTTGAAAGGACAACGAGAGTAATATCAGAATTTTTGTGACCGTAAACAGGTTCAATTTTTTGTAACGCAGTTTTCCAGGCTTTTTGTGCTAAAGATTGAATTTTTTCAAAAGAAAATTCCTGGGCGCAGACAAAAAAAACGTAATCGTGGGAATTAAAATCGGACAGTTTTATGGATTTTACAAGAAAATACTGATTATTATAAAAATGAAATTCGGCCTCAGCATTAAAACCTTCGGTTATGCCTTCTGTTTTAATGTCGTAATACTTAGCATAAGCAGGAAGAATTTTTTTCAGGGCAGATTCAGAATCAAAAGAGCAGACCGAGTTTTTTTCTGCAGTCTTAAATTTGTCATTTGCGTTCTTTTTTCCAAAACAAAAATTCATGCCGATTACCAGATTCTTCAAAAAAATCATTAAATATGACTTTTCAGTACAATCTGGAATTATAATCATTATGAATCAAAACTTCAATAACATTAAAGTTCTGCACTCTCGCTTAATTTTTACGGGCGTTACGGCTGTCGCCGTCGTGCTTTCCAGGGTTCCGCGTCTTACGCGCTTCATTCTGCTGACATCCTGTCAGCAGAACGCCTTCGGCGCCCTTCCAATCACTAACGCAAAAAAAATCGCCCTTTCGGGCGACTCTTACTTATTCATAAATGAATGTCTCTTCTGGACCTTCAATTGTTACGTTTTCAAACTTT